>DAICZX010000035.1 GCA_027310925.1 Candidatus Parcubacteria bacterium | reverse complement strand
GGTCCTTTATTTTCAGGTATGGATGTCGCGGTGGTCGGTGGCGGCAATGCTGGTTTTGAGACGGCGTTACAGCTCCTCGCGTACGCAAAGTCCGTTACGCTTATACATCGACATAAAGAATTTAAAGCCGATCCAATAACGGTTGAAAAGGCATCTGCGCACCCGAATATGCATATCATCACACATGCTGAACCAATCGAAGTTACAGGCGAGCAATTCGTGTCTGGATTAAAATATATAGAGAAGGATTCTGGCAAGGTGCAGGAACTCGCCATCTCAGGCATCTTCGTCGAAGCAGGTGTTATTCCGAACACAGAATTTGCTGAGGAATTGGTTGATCTCGACACATTGAAGCGTGTCAAAATCGATACGAGCAATCAGCGCACAAACGTCGAAGGAGTGTGGGCTGCGGGCGACTGCACGAACGAACTCTACCATCAAAATAATATTGCTGCTGGAGACGGCGTGAAAGCGCTTGAAGATATTTATCTCTGGATCAAGACGCTATAACCACGCGTATGCCTCCATCGCCCGTCATATCAATAATCATTGATACACTGAGAGAAGAACAATACCTTGAACGGACACTAAGAGCGTTCAATGAACTGACAATCCCTCACGAGATCATCATCACTGACGGCGGAAGCAAGGATGGCACGCTTACCATCGCACGGCGATATACCAAAAAGATAATCATCTGGCAAGAATCCCGCCGGCAAACATTTGGCGAAGCGAAGAATGCCGGCGCAAAGCTCGCGTCCGGTGCTTTCTTAGTATTTATGGATGCGGATGTTCTTATTCCTAATCCACGGGCTTTCTTCGAAGAACTGTTGCGAATATTCAACAAGAATCAGAAGCTCATCGCCATGACCGTCCCACTCAAGCCGTTGCCCGAAAACCACTCGTTGAAAGATCGATTCTTCTGTGAACCGCTCAATTGGTTTTACATTATCACCAACAATGTGTTCCATTCCGGCAATTCCTCTGGAGAATTTCAAATGGTACGCACAGAGGCTTTCCACGCAGAAGGGGGCTTCAAAGAACGCCTTATGGCAGGGGAAGACAATGAACTGTTTCGCGAACTTGCCAATCACGGACGAACACTCTCGTATTGGAAACTTTTTGCGTCGCATTCTCTGCGACGCGTCCATAAACTCGGCTGGCTGCAGGTGTATGCTTCGTGGATAAAGAACGGTTTCTCGGTCGTGTTTCGCGGCAAAGCTGCGTATAATGAGTGGTTAATCGTTCGATAAATTTTCTTTCATGAAAAGCGGGAGAAAATATTCAGCCACACTACCAAACACGGATCGGCAGAAACGATAAAATCTCTCTGTCGCCACTAGGTTTTATGAATAGATGCTTATAGATAAAATCATGAATATTCAACCGTTCCTTTAAACCAACCGTTCTAATGAGTTGGTACAAGGTTTTCAATAAATACATCTGCGGAATGCTCCCAGGAATACTTAAGTGCCTTTTCGCGACAGATGTCGCGTGTTAGATCGAGACATTTGAGCGCCGCATCGCGCAAATCATCACTTAAGTAACCATCCATCCCAGATGTGATGATGTCGCATGGACCCATAACATTGTGCGCAGCGACCGGTACACCACAGGCGAGAGCCTCGAGAGCGACAAGACCGAACGTTTCCGTCGCTGAGGGAAAAACAAACACATCAGCGAGAGAAAGCCAATCGACCAGTTCTTGTCCGTGCTTATACCCGATAAACTTGTTTTCCTTGCCGTATTTTTTTTCCAACTTTTTCCGCAGAGGGCCATCTCCTATCACAAGCTTAGTTCCTGGAAGATCAAGTTTGAGAAACTCTTCCGGGCTTTTTTCTGGCGCAAGACGACTAAAATAAACAAAAATAGGTTTCGGTAAAGACGGTAAAGATACTGCGATATTACGCGTAAATAATTTCGTATCTACTCCAAGTGGCATAACGATCAAATTTCTAAAACCTGCCAACTCGAGTTCCTTCTTTAAACTCTCTGTCGAGACCATTGTGCGGCTCGCGGCAGCATGAAATCGACGTATGAACCAATAAACTGGGCGCAAAAATCCGCGCCAACGCACGTCGACGTACAGTTGAAAATGACTGTGATACCACGTTGTGAAGGGCGTCCCTCGTTTACGACATACCGAACGTGCTGCCCACCCGAGCGGTCCTTCGGTAACTATACACACCATGTCCGGTTGTAGATCAACAAATATTTTCCTAATGCGACGTCGAGGGAAGAGTGCGAGACGGATTTCTGGATACATCGGTAACGGTATCGTCTTGAATTGTCTAGGTTCAATAACGGTAATCTCATAACCACGTGCTTTTAAAATTGGAATGATCGCACTCAACACACGTACTACCCCATTAACTTGAGGCGACCATGCGTCCGTCACAAACAAAATTTTCTTCATGATTATTTTTTTTGGATTGTCGATAACTCCTCAATTTTTTTATCTGTTTTAAGAAATTTCTTACGCATAGACCAACTTAAGATGTAATAGACTGAAATAACGATTGCAACGAAAGCAATCACGTACTGCACATTATTGATTATATGTACGACGCTCCCGCCAACCGAAGCACCCAAAAAATATCCAGCAAACAGAAGCGTGCCGTACTGTAAGACCGCTACGATCGCACCATAGGCGAAAAATAAACGCAATGGCATTTTGATCATTCCCGCAACGACAATGAAAGCAGACGCAATGCCGTAAGAAAGTTTTCCGATAAGCATGGTTATACCAGGACGTTTTGCCCAAAGTAAACGCACTTTCTCTAGATGATCCGGAGTCACACCAATCTTGTCGAGCATGCGCCCAGCAAAGGCTGTACGGCCACCAAAATAGCCAATGGCATAATACACGCCGTCAAGCCCAACGTCACGTATAAAAAACAATGCTGCAAGGAAGTACATGTTAAAATATCCAAATGACGCCAATGTGCCAGCAATGAACGCAACAATCGGACCCTCTATAAATGAGAGCGGGACAAGTATCCAATACCGATATTGGAGAATGAGGTGCGTAATAAAGCTAATAGACATTGTCTTTACCAGTATAGTACACAAGTGCGTCTAATCTTAATAGTGTGATTCGGTGTGTGAATCCACAAATCTTTATAATTGAATCGAAGATACACGAGAGTACGTTATCGCATTTTTGGTTATTTAGTTGATACTCTACATTTAATAGCGCAGCGTATTCCCCGCCCTTTGGGGAGGGGTCTCCTTAGCTGAAGGTCTGGAAACGTTCGGTTTCCAGGATAGAATCAGTGCATGGGCGTCACTCGAAGCAATCATAATGTACACGATGCTCACTATCACCTCTCCAACTCACACTCTGGCAATAGATCATGCGCGTACGCCATACCCCGTCCGCTTGCGGCGGGGTGGTTGATTATAAAAAATCGGCACTGTCTGATTTATATAAATGGGGTATTTTCAATAAGCGCTCTCCTAAGAGGAGGGATTTTCATCCCTAACATGATACATCCTTTAACCAATATCCCCATGATTGGACAATAGATTCATATGATATGATTTCTTGAGGGTAACTTATTGCTCTCAATGTTATTTTCTATGCACAACAAATTTCGTAAATTCATTATAGTCGCTAGCATCACAACTCTGCTTTCAACATCAATTGCCTTTGCTCAGGGTGGTTCTATCGGCACTGGTCCAGGAATGGAAAATATATATCATCCGTCTAGCTCATACGCATCGAATAACTCGACCTTGACACAGCCTCTTAGGCAGAGCCTACGGTTACCCGCAAGGGCAAGATATCGCAATGCGATGATAGGGTCGACAACACTGATGAGTATGCAAGCTCGTGCGGCGTTGGTTCAGACTCGTCGTACAGAAATACGCCAAATGGTGCAAGAACGTATTTCCGCAATCAAAGAAAAAGTAAAGCAACAGCTAGCGCAAAATCTTGTTAGCTTGTTTAATCGCCTTAATCAAGTATGGACACAACATTTCTCGCAACTCCTTGATCGTTATGCCGCTATCTTACAAAAGATCCAGGACCGAACGACAGCAGCTGCATACGCCGGCAAGAACATAACGGCAACGAATTCGGCAATTCAGGCCGCACAAGCAACAATAACCAGCGCTCGTGCGTCAGTTGCAACACAGGCCGCCATGATCTACACCCCCGATCTTTCCGCCACATCAACTCCAGTCACCGCCGCAACCTCAACGCCTCAGGACCAAGAACAGATTATGCAGAGTTTAAAGGACGCCTTCCAGACACTCCGTCAGAAACTGTTCAGCGATCTTTTTGCACTGCGTGATGGGCCGATGACCAATACGCGTAGCGCTGTGCAAAATGCATTGAAGACTCTCGAACAAATCTCGGGCATAAACCAGGTGAATGCAACTTCGACTGAAGCAACCTCACCGAATCAATAGCAGGTAATTGTAACTACTATGAACTATCAAATATCGGCTCAAAATTTTTCGAGAAGGTGGTGGTATATTGGCGTGATTGTCGTCATTGCCATTGCGCTCATCTTCTGGTACCTGTCTTCGACGCAGGCACCAACCACTACAAATACACAAATCTCGGCCGTACAGCAAAACCAGATACCGCCACTTTCTAGTGGCAATACTACCACCGATATTCAGAATGATCTAAACCAGACGTCAAATGGTTCAGCTGCACTTAACCAAGATCAGAATTCGGTCAACGCAAGTATTCAAGGTCTCTAGGTTTCGACATACTACCTATTGCGCAGCTCTACTGCTTTCTTAGAACATATTTTAGCAAAAAACAGGGGTAATTATCCCTACATTCGGGGATGATCTACCCCATCATTCACCCCATCACTCGCTACCCCTCGGAATGATGGGGTACCACCCTTAAATATTGGCTTCAATACTCGGCTTTCTCGTCCTTG
>DAICZX010000027.1 GCA_027310925.1 Candidatus Parcubacteria bacterium | reverse complement strand
ATGCATTACCGCACCTGCTTGACACGAATGGGTACACCACTGCGGTCATGCATGGGGACGTCGCGACATTCTGGAATCGTTCAAACGCCTATCCACCGCTTGGTTATGAAGATATTTTCAGCAAACCCGATTACACCATTCCGCGACAAGTTGGACCCGAGGGGCTGGGCGATGCTGATTTTTTCAAGCAATCCCTATCTAAGTTACAGGCGTTACCGCGGCCGTTTATGGCAACGGTCATCACACTGAGCACACATACGCCGTTTACGTTGCCTTCCGACCTCGAGACGCTGGTGATACCAAAGGACACGACACTGACGCCAACACAGCAGCAATATCTTGAGGCGGTGCATTACAGCGACCAGGCGCTAGGGAATTTCATTACGGGTCTCAGGACAGACGGCTTGTACCGCAACTCCTTGATAGTTATATACGGCGATCACGGCGCTTTCATAGGCACCTCCGATTCCCAGAACCAGCATGTACCTCTTATAATTTTGGCCCCGGGCAATGTTTTGCCAGTGGGCACAGACCGAACTCCAGGGAGTCACCTTGATTTGTATCCGACCGTTGCTGACTTGCTGGGCATCCAATATCCTAGTACCGCGCTCGGCCAGGATCTGTTTGCTACGAGAACACCTGTGGTAACGCAGAGAGTACCGGGAACTGGAGCTATAAAGTTCATTATAAGTTCGGATCTGAAATATACCGGTTCCATTGATGGTATATTTGAGCACGGGACCTGCACCACTTTTCCACAGTTGGTGTCCTTGCCCGTTACCTCCTGCCAGACATTATGGAATCAGCAGATAAATAACACGAGAGCTTCCGACGCCATAGTCCGATATAATCTGCTGCCAGTAGTTGCTGATCAAATATAATCCATGGTATTAACTATTTTCTTGTTAACGGCTGTGTTTATAGTGCTCCTCTTTATCGTGTCTGGCAGAAAAGGGTTTAAGCTGATTCTTTCCCTGCTACTAACAATGGGTGCGCTTATATGGGCCGTCGTTCCTCTGATCGTCAGCGGTCATAATCCCGAACTAGTGGTGCTGTTTGTGGGAGTGCCGATTCTAGTATGCATCGTATATCTGACCGAAGGATTCACGGTGCTGTCGCACCTGTCAGTGATCAGCATAATCTTGAATTTTTTATTTGTAAGCCTACTGATATACGCTTCTGTCTCGGTGGCACATCTGACAGGAATAACCTCGACCGATGATAGTTTTCTTGGTTTAGCGGGTATTAACCTGCGGCAATTATTGGTCGCAGGAATTATGCTTGGTACGCTCGGTATTTTAACCGAGATGGTAGTCACGCAAGTGGCCACAGTTATGGAGTTCGCAGCTGCAAGCCCTAAAGCGGATAATTGGGATATCTATAGAAAATCATATACCGTCGGTATTGCGCATCTCGGCTCGATAATCAACACGTTATTTTTAGTATATGCGGGAGTCTCATTCCCACTACTCATAGTCTATGCTGGCGACGGATCGTTATTTAGTGCGCTCAACTATGAACCCTTAGCGAGTGAGATAATTAGAACGCTCGCCGGAACTATTGGACTAATCATCGCCATGCCAA
Source organism: Candidatus Parcubacteria bacterium (assembly GCA_027310925.1). Lineage (GTDB taxonomy): Bacteria > Patescibacteriota > Minisyncoccia > Phycocordibacterales > Phycocordibacteraceae > C7867-001. The sequence continues at coordinate 2,181 of DAICZX010000027.1, read as the reverse complement.
CTTCAACTTTATTAGCGACATGGTGGCTGAAATTGCGCCAGCGACAAATAACGTCGTCTGCCCCCTGCATTATGCAAGATCCAATGCTTGTCAAGCCAGAACTAATCGAGGATTCGAACCGAGAGTTGGAAAACAGTAAAGCCATACTTTAAGGCATGGGTAAGAGCTGCACAATAACGCTAGAAATATAGATGAGTGGCATGCTATCATGCTGCGGGAGCGCGGGTATGGTTCAATGGTAGAACATCTGGTTGCCAATCAGATGATGGGAGTTCGATTCTCCCTACCCGCACAGCAGTCAGCAGCCTATTTTCAGACCGCGAGCCCTCAATTTCAGTCCGTAACCGCGAGGGTTGTTCGCACACAAAAGCGCGACATTCGTCGCGCTTTTGTGTTAGTCGGCGAGCGTAATAATGTAGTCGTTCAAGATCAGGCGGTTACGTAGGTGTTCAAGCAATTCACGTTTCTCTTCTCTCGTACCATTCTTGAGCAGATACTTTGCGTACTTGCGGATATCCATCTCCTTCGCTTTGATGGTTTCGCTTTTCCCTTCAACCTCCGCTCGCAGTTTCGTAATTCACAGTGACGCAACCTCTCCAGATTAACGGAGGTGGTGCAGTTACTTATTGAACTCGCATGCGAAGATGTGGACGAGAAATTAGACATATGATAAATTCACATCAGATGTAATGAGTATTTTTCAAATAAAAATGAAGTGAGGAGCAAGATACAATGAGTGAGAGTGACGAAAACTGTGGACGTGGAAATGAAGTAGCTGACCATGGAAGTGAGATAATCGACGATCGCTCCTATGTAAGCGGAGCACCGATCGATCCTGTCTTCAGAAGGACCTGGGAAAGTGAGAAGAGGTTTCTCCAAGGAAGGATTGCTCAGCTCATTGCGTCAAGGAATAGGTAATCTATCTGCAACGAGCGTACCCACCCAGGTGGGTACGCTCGTTTTTCATAGATGATTATGACTTCTCGAAGTGAGCTTTTTGCTTCTTATCACGATCCCAATCCCCGCATTGTTCTCTACATAATCCATTGCATATTTTAGGAGCCTAATGCTGTCATTAAATTTTCTGAGGCCAATTCTGCAGTCAAAACAAAGCAATCCTCGTACTATCATTGTTTTGGGACAATAATCTAGTGTAGGTCTTTTCATTTGGAAACGACATATTCCACATAATCCGTGTTGTCGCTCAAACAACTCCGCGTATAGTTGCCTGTACGGTCCCGCTGTTCCAAACAGTAGTGTCAATTTCTTATCCTCAAGACATTGTCGACAACACGTCTTTCCAGCAACAGAGGGATTCTTCTCACAATTCGGACAAATACCCATCGCCTTAAACGTCGCTCTACGTTTTCTCTGGTAAGTTAAAAATCGCTGTCTATCATGCTCGGATCCCCAAGATTTAGACATAGGTCATTATCTACAATAATATATTGTGGATAATTGATAAAGTGGAAAAAGGTGTTAATACTGGGGATAAAGGACAATTACTCGTTGTGAGCTTTTCATTCTGGTCCTAAAGTTTATTGAGTAAATAAGCCATATTTATAAAGGCCGTAGACAATTCTTGTGAAGAAGACGCTGGTCCATTTAATCGGCAAAGATTTCATAAGAACGCACCGGACAATATAGTTTCTTATTATGAAATTTTCATGTCGTACAAGGTTCTTGAATATGATAAACATGGTTAGACTACATGAGTAGCTCATCTAGAAATGATCTCGGGTGAGAGTTTGAGAAACACCGCCTAGAAGCCATCTGCCGCAAATCGCTTAGAACTGTTAGGATGTTGTTAACGGGCCGGAGTATGCCGGTAGTACGCCTGCTTTGGGAGCAGGTAGACCGAGTTCAATTCTCGGCGGCCCGATCGTTATGGCATATGCGCAACTAAAATCGCCTCAAGCATAGGGATTTCGGTTGAGAAATTGATTACTGAGGTCTCCACTGGTTCAGCAAGAAGAGAATCGAGCGTCCTTCCAGTCTCACTCGCATAATCGGCACGGACATACGACTCAGTGATGGCACTGAGTGCACGTGAGCTGGTATCGCCGGAAACCGTACTTGTGGTGATGGTACCGGCAAGTTCCCCGCTAGCATTAGCGACCCCGCCGCCAGAGGATCCCTCCTGTGCTGCAGCCGAACCGCCAAGTGCAAGTACGTCGATTG
>DAICZX010000004.1 GCA_027310925.1 Candidatus Parcubacteria bacterium | reverse complement strand
ACGAACGGCAGTCTCACCGGATCCAAGAATGCCTCTAGCATTACGCAACAGACCATCTTTAAGATTACATGCAGGACTAGCGGTTCTCCGGTCTCCGCACAGACCATCGTGAATATTCTTCCCGTCTTCCAACAATTCTAGGGTCGTGCTATCATTCGTGCCATGAAAAAAGATATTCATCCGTCGGGCTATCGACCGGTCGTGTTTGAAGACCTCGCTTCGGGCGAGCGTTTCCTCATCGGTTCAACCATTACGACCACTGAAACAACAACGTTTGAGGGGAAGGAGTATCCGAAGACAATCGTCGAGATTTCTAGCAAGTCCCATCCTTTTTATACAGGCGAAGAGCGTACGCTCGACAAGGCGGGCCGTGTAGAACGTTTCAAGCAGCGCGCCGCGAAAAAGAAATAGGTGGAGTATTCTCCTGAATTTAAAAAGAATTTCGCCACCGCGTATCTCGCGGAGGAATATGAACGTCTTGAGAAGGAAATAACGGACGTGCATAAAGCTGCCGAAACAGATACTGAGTTGAAAGTTTTAGCCGAGGAGGAGGCCTCAAGGCTTCATGCGCGGCAAGTAGATATTCTTGCTGAAATAGAGCGCATCCTTACGAAGGAAACGGAAGAAATTGAGCGACCAACGCTTGTTGTAATGGAGCTACGTGCAGCTGCTGGTGGGGACGAGGCAGGTATATTCGCACATGACCTGAAAGACATGTACCAAAAGTATGCCGAACGACAGGGCTGGAAAACGCGCTCTATAGACGAGCTCACGCTTGAGATTGCAGGCGCGGGGGCGTATGACGCGCTACGCTATGAGACCGGCGTGCATCGGGTTCAGCGCGTACCGCTCACCGAAAAATCAGGCCGTATTCATACCTCAACCGCCTCAATTGCCGTGCTCCCTATCCGCACGAAGTCGAAGATAGAGGTTAATCCAGCTGATATTGACATCGAATTCTCAAGAAGTGGCGGAGCTGGAGGGCAGAACGTGAATAAGGTCGAAACAGCTGTACGGCTTATCCACAAACCGACCGGTATTGATGTACGTTCCTCATCCGAACGTAGCCAACGAGCGAATCGCGAGAAAGCTATGCAGATCCTTGTCGCGAAGCTTGAGCTCCTACACGAGGAGGAAGAGGCTCGGAAGCACGCGGCGGCTCGAAAAGCACAGATAGGTACGGGCGATCGTTCCGAAAAGATCCGCACCTATAACTATTTACAAGACCGGGTCACCGATCATCGGTTGAAGGAATCGTGGCATAATCTGCCGAAGATCCTCGCAGGTGGTATCGATGACATTATCGGGGCGCTTGCGCAAGGGATGAAATTCGAGTAAGATAAATGAAATGACGGCGGTAAAAGACACGACGGAATTCAAGCGCCTCTTCGATGTGGGGGCGCATTTTGCACAGGTGAAAAGTCGTCGGCACCCATCGATGAAACCTTTCCTCGTCGGTACGAAGGGAAGACAGGAAATCATCGATCTCACGAAGACGGCTGAACAGCTTGAGAAGGCAAAAGGTGTTATGGCGACTCTCGCGAAAGAGGGGAAGACTATCCTTTTCGTCGGTGGAAAAGTCGAGATAGCCGCGCTTGTAAAGAAGGCCGCGCAAGACATCGGCGCTCCTTACGTTGCTGCGCGGTGGCTTGGCGGCACTATCTCCAATTGGAGCGAAATAAAGAAGCGTGTCGACCGGCTCGCAGAACTCCTGGAAAAAGGAGAGGCGGGTACGCTGGCAAAGCAGCACACGAAGCTGGAACTTGTGAAAATTGAGCGGGAAAAAAAGCGCCTCATCGGACGCCTTGACGGTATTACCGAGCTCGCAAAGCGTCCAGACGCGCTCTTGGTCATTGACTCTAAACATGAGAAGCACGCGGTCAAGGAGGCTAATGAGGCCGGCATTCCAATTCTTGCCATCATGAGTTCAGATTGTGATCTGCGGGAGGTCACATACCCGATTGTCGCGAACGATACATCACGCGAAACAGTCCGACTCATTCTCGCCGAGCTCACTGAAGCCTTCAAAAAGGGACAGGTTGCGTAACCCGGCACACAAGCGTCGGGCATGTTATCATCTTCTTATCATGGAAATTACGACTGAAAGAATAAAGGAACTGCGCGAGATGACTGGAGTATCGGTTATGCAGTGTAAAAAGGCTCTTGAAGAGGCCGGGGGAGATCTCGCGGCGGCCGCTGTCATTCTCAAGAAACACTCAGCGGCATCAGCCGAAAAATCGGCAAATCGCGCACTTGCCGCTGGAGCAATAGGAAGCTATATCCATGATGGAAACATCGGTGCAATGGTGCTTCTTTCCTGCGAAACAGATTTCGTTGCTAAAAATCCTGACTTTGTTGCGCTTGCTCGAGAGATCGCGATGCAGGTTGCGGCGACTGATCCTCAATATGGGACAATTGCGGAGATTCCGGAAGAAACAAGGAATACCGCGACTGCAGTATTTGAAAAGGAAATTGCCAACAAGCCAAAAGCCATACAGGCACAGATTTTGGAGGGTAAGCTGGCGAGTTATTTTCGTGATCAGGTGCTTCTCGAGCAGCCATTTATCAAAGATGAACACAAGACCGTGCACGATCTTCTTAACGAAGCAACGCAAAAATTCGGCGAACGTGTTGAGATTAGTCGTTTCGCACGTCTCTCCGCCCGTTAATCACCATGATATACTTTATTAGTATTCCCGTAGCACTCGTCATTTTTTTCAGTTTTTTCGCGCTTACATGGTACGAAACAAAACGTGGCGCACGGCTTTTTGAAGCGCTGCGTGCACGTTTCGATCAACATGTCGGACGCATTGAGTTTATCCTGACACATATTGATCTAGGCGCATTTTTACGAGAAGCAGTGCGTCATTTTGCTCGTCGTGTTGCGCATGACAGCGCGCACTTCTCGCTTCAGGTGGTGCGCGCTGTCGAGCGTCTTCTTACGCGTCTTGTTCGGCGTTTCCGTATGCGGCAAACGATTGATATCGCACCACGTGGGAACGCACGTGCATTCGTAAAGACACTCTCTGATTTCAAAAATAGTCTCAAAACAATACATCCTGACGTGCTTGATATAAGGTAAGGAGGATATGCCGGAGTAGCTCAGTTGGTAGAGCAGCTCACTTGTAATGAGCAGGTCGTCGGTTCGATTCCGACCTCCGGCTCAAGGGTTTTAGTTTGTCGCAGTTGTTGAGGCCAGTGCCCCTTTGGGAAATTTTTTCTCCAGGTCGCTGAGGGATGTAAAACCATAAGACTGTTTCCCGTTCACGACGAACGCGGGAAGCGAGTCGCGCACTCTCAGGAGTGTGATAAGGGTCTTCAGAGCGCCAAGATCAAGGTTATAATCGAAGGAATACACGCGAAGCGCTGGATACGTGTTCCGGAGATAGGATAAAGCGTAGCCAGCCTTATCGCAGGAGCTGCAGTCACCAGCATTGCTATAGAAATATAAAACGGTCACGGGTTTTGTTCCGCAGGCGGCAGCGAGTTGTTTGGTAATAAGATAATCACGTATTTCGAGCAGGGAATATTGCTCCTTCAATCGCACTACCTGCGAATTACCACTTCCGAGCTGATCCTCAGCGTAGGAGAGGCGACTACCTAGGTCCGCGAGTTCTCCGGTCAGTGTGGTTGAAGATGCAGCGCTATCACAGGGGGCTTCCTCGAGTAAAGAGAACTGCGTCTCGAGTGAGAGTGTATCAATTGAAAGTTGGTTCTCTATGGTCGAGAGGTCATTGATGCGTGCGCGATTCAGGTAATTAATGGCATATGCAATCGTACCTGCGAGCACAATTGTAATACCGAGGGCTATGAGCGCATTTCGAGTGACCAGTGACATGAGTTACGACTTACCATCGCCAATCGCGGTACTTGCCAAATGTGACATCAACTGTCGCACGCATAAGCCACAACGGTACGATGAAACCGTACAAGAGCATATACGAAATGAGACCAATCTTGAGATTCATCGGTGTTTTTGATACGTATTTGCCAATCGCTATCAGCGAGAGTAGCATGCCAAGCGTAACGATGCTGAGTAACAGGGAATAATTCGTAGGGAAGTAAAACCAACTGAACGAACCATGTGGCACAAGCGCATAGGAGAGCGGAATACCCGTACGAATTGCGAAGGCATTTATAATATGGAGCACAAACTCAACCAATACAAGAAAAAAGATCAGAATGCCGCTCCCGATAGCGAGCAGTCCGGTTGGGAGCATAAGCATACCAAGTGCACCGTACCGGTGATTACCGATGAGGTCGCGGTACTCACCCGTAACGTTGCGGAGGAAACCGGTTGTCCAGCGCGTGCGCTGTTTTATAAGTTTTAGTAGTGTATTCGGGGACTTGGTATAGACACGTGCGCGTGGCGCATTTTCAATGCTATACCCAGCGTGCTGAATCCGAAGCGCCATTTCCATGTCCTCGGTTTGGTGGCCGTAGCGAAATCCACCAAGCTCCTTGATGACGCTATGTCGATAGAATGAAAATGGTCCCGGAGTCACATAGAGCCCATTAACAGAAGCAATCGCATGTCGAAGTGCGATGCCAAGCACATATTCGACATGCTGCATATGTTGGAGGAGATTCTTTGGGTGATGCACTGACATCGCTGCGGTAACCGCCGCAACTCTTGTCTCAGCGAAGCAGGGAACAATCTCGCGTAGCGCATCTGGCTCAACGAATGAGTCGGCGTCAAGGCAACCAACGAATTCGGCGTGCGTGGCAGCGATTCCTATGTTGAGTGCAGTATGTTTCCCACCGTTTTCTTTATGGATAATGCGTACCTGTGGGTGCTCTGCAAAGCGTGCTATTGCGTTTCGTGTATCGTCAGTTGAACCGTCGTTGACTAGGATAACCTCCAGCTTCTCTTTCGGGTAGTTGAGTGCAAGTAGTGAGTCGCAGGTGCCGCCGATTGTGGTTGCTTCGTTCCAGCACGGCACAATAACCGCGACCGACGGAAGCACAGACGTGCCGTTGATGTTTGCGGCAGCACGTTCCCGTGCTTCCCGTGCGGGCTTTGAGAGGAGTGTTACAAGAACAAACGATTCAAAAAATATCGCGATAAATAGGAACGGATATGCTAGTAGCTCAAGGCTCATGATAATGACTATAAGTATAGCATAATTCTCTATATATTTTATGGCTGAATTAGCCTAGCAGACTTTACACGATTTCTATTGCCGTTCGTTGCATCGCGCATATATTTTCGGCAGCATAAGTTTCAATATTGTGTATGGCCATGAGATTGAAGATGATTCCCATAATCTTACTAGACTGAATTTCCGCTTAATCATTCGGCGCGAGATATGCAGGACTTTTAGATCAAAGAAAGATTTTTCGCAACGAAGCAACCAACGTATCCTTATCAGCAAAGAGAACGAAGTTGGGGTATTATACGGTAATAATCATGGCACTCTCTTTCCTTAATTAGTTACAAGGTTCGCTGAGCCCGAGGGGGGGGAAACGAGGACTAATTTGTGTTATGCTAAGAATATAGAAAATCGGCTATTCATATGGCTATAACCATTAAAAAAGAGGACAAAAAAAAGGCATATGATGCCTCTTCCATTACCGTCCTTGAGGGACTTGAACCGGTACGGAAGCGTCCTGGTATGTACATCGGGACCACCGGCCCAGATGGCCTGCATCATCTTATTTGGGAAATATTCGACAATGCGCGCGATGAGGCGATGGCGGGTCGATGTAATGACATAGAGGTTGCGTTATTGCCAAACGGATATGTGCGTGTCGCAGATAACGGAAACGGCATTCCAGTCGGTATTCATCCGAAGACAAAAGTTTCCGCACTCGAAACCATCATGACGACACTCCACGCCGGTGGTAAATTTGATAACGATGCTTACAAGGTCTCTGGCGGTCTACATGGTGTTGGTGCATCGGTGGTGAACGCGCTCTCCGAGCACACAAAGGTCGTTGTTCACCAGGATGGAGGCATGCACTTGCAGGAATACCACATTGGTAAACCACTCGCTAAAGTGAAGAAGATTGGCACGTCGAGGGAGCACGGTACAATTGTTCTCTTCAAACCCGACGCATCCATTTTTAAAGAAGGTATCGAGTGGAATTGGGAAAAAATACTTACACATTTGCGCCAGCAGGCGTATTTGATGAAGGGTGTTCGTATTGGTCTATTTGACGCTCGCGGTTCAGAAGGAGCTTTCGAGACGGGCACCATCTTTTTACGTGCCCAGTCGCTCGGTGTTCCATCGATGACGTTCTATTTCGAAGGAGGTCTTAAGTCACTCGTCGCATTTTATAACAAGCACCAAACACCGGTGCACAAGAAAATTTTTTATATCGATCGTGAGCAGGACAGAGTGGAAGTTGAGATCGCGCTCCAGTATGTTGATGACATCACGTCGCGCATTACTGCCTTTGCGAACAATACCTACAACAGTGAGGGCGGCACCCACGTCACTGGCTTCAAGACGGCTCTTACACGAAGTCTCAACACGTACGGCAGGAACGCGAACCTCATTAAGGATAAGGACGAGAATTTTACCGGCGACGACGTTCTTGAGGGAATTACGGCCGTTATATCTGTGAAGCTTCCAGAAATCCAATTCGAGGGACAGACCAAGGCAAAACTTGGTTCAGTTGAGGCGCAAGGGGTTACAGCGACTGTCTTTGGAGAAGCCCTCGGTGCATTTCTTGAAGAAAATCCAGATGACGCGCGCGCGATTATTAATAAAGTGATTCTCGCGCTTAAAGCGCGTAAAGCTGCAAAGGCCGCAAAGGATTCAGTATTGCGTAAAGGAGCACTTGAAGGCATGACACTTCCCGGCAAGCTCGCCGATTGTCAGACAAAGAGTGCCGAGGAGGGAGAACTTTTTATCGTAGAAGGCGATTCCGCTGGTGGTTCGAGCAAGCAAGGTAGGGATCGCCGTACTCAGGCGATCCTGCCTTTGCGCGGAAAGATCCTTAATGTCGAACGTGCGCGCATCGATCGCATGCTCGCCTCGGTTGAGATTCGCGCCTTGGTTATCGCCATGGGCACCGCTATCGGGGATGTGTTTGATATCTCGAAATTACGTTACCATAAGATCATTATCGCGACCGATGCCGATGTTGACGGTGCCCATATTCGTACACTTCTGCTCACACTTTTATATCGTCATTTTCGACCGATTATCGAAGGTGGTTTCGTTTATATCGCCCAACCGCCACTGTACAAAATTTCAAAAGGGAAGACCGTTATATACGCTTATTCAGATAGAGAGAAAGAAAAAACGCTAAAAGAAGTTGGCGAGGCAAATATTCAGCGCTACAAAGGTCTAGGCGAAATGAATCCAAGTGAGCTCTGGGAAACTACAATGGATCCAGAACGACGTGTACTGAAGCGCGTTAATATTGAGGACGTCGAAGCAGCCGATAGAATTTTCGATATCCTCATGGGCACTGACGTTGCTTCACGAAAATCATTTATTCAATCAAACGCAAAATTAGCGAATCTGGACATTTAATCTAATTTCCGAGAATAGTTATTCGTGCGGAGGCACTGTCATTGTTGGTATTCGATTCCACGACTGTATGGTCAAAGTTTGCGGTAATCGAAATGGTTTCATTTGCACCTTTATTCGCCTGGTCAAAGCCGAGAGTATAATCGATGCTATCGCCGGGATTTAAGGATTGTTGCGGTTGCGATTGGTAAATATACGCGGTTTGTGTTGGGATAAGAGCGCTGAAGCGCCATGGTCCAGTCACATTCGTCCCAATGTTCTTGATGGTAAATCTTATGGCAGGACGACTTCCTGCCGGAACCGTCGAACTTGCGATGAAAGAATTTGCTGAAGTTGTTGCGAGATACCCGATTGCATCAATGGTCGTGACGAAATCGGGAAGGCCATAAAGTGAGGGTGCGCCAGCCGAACCACTTATTCGATAGACTGTATTTGTCTTTGTACCTGCAGTTGTTGCTATCCGTTTGGGCACGATCGTGGTTGGATGCGTCACCAGCGTTTTTAGGCTCGTAGAACTCGCTCCATCGAATGATATTGTCGTTGATGCCATTGGTGTTACCGGAACGACCGAGAGGTCAGATGCCTGCGGTGGCGTGAAGACTGAGCCAAGGTAAACCGTCGCGTCACCAATCCGACTTATCACTGAAGGCACAAACTGTGTCGAATAAACGGCAAGCCACATGCCCGCGCCAATAAGCGTGACGAAACCGATTACCGCCAAGACTTTTATTGACGTTTGGCGAGCCAGTGGGGTAGTTGTGGTTGCAGATGTATTCATACAATGAATGTATGTATATCACATACTTGCTTTTTATGTCAAGCTTGACAATATTGAGACAATGCTGTATGTCTTGATAAGACCATATGACATGGGCTATCAAGTTCACCGTGCGGCTTATCCAGGCTGGCAAACAGGCTTACGCAAGAAAGTGGAGCTTTCTGGGTATTTTTGCCGTCATGTTTTTCGGCAGTGTTGCGGTACTTGCCAACCTCGGTCTTTTACCAGAGGCGTCGCCACCATCAGATAATTCAGCCGTTACGTTTTTGGCGGAACCAACTGTCACTGTGAACGCCTCTGCGTTGGCGTCAACGACCGAGACCGAGTTTCCAACGAGTATAGCGATTCCAGCAATAAAACTTGCTGTGAATATTACAAACCCGGAAACGACCAACATCGGTACGCTTGATGATCTGCTCCTTAAGGGAGCCGTGCGATATCCAACTTCCGCTATGCTTGGTGGATCGGGTAACGTTGTTATCTTCGGCCACTCGAGTTATCTACCGATAGTTGGTGATCAAGCATATAAGACTTTCGATGGTATCCAAAAGCTCATAGCGGGTGACGCTATCACAGTGTACTCATCTGATAAGGCGTATGTATACCAGGTTCGGAGTGTTACGAAGGAAAGCGTTGTGAGTAGTGCAGGTATCGACCTCGCCGTTTCCGGACAAGTACTAACGCTCGTGACCTGCAACTCGTTCGCGACAAAGAGCGATCGTTTCGTTGTTACCGCGGACTTTGTTGGGAGCCATTCGATTTCCAGCTAGCTGGATGTTGAATGGCTCCCCGCAAGGGGAGTAACGGATGTTCTCAAAAAATCGTGTCGCTTCGCGCGGCCCAACATAAGGAGAAAGGCGATGAAGAAAATCTTCAGCAACCCTATCAAAAAAAAGAAGTCGACGGGGAAATTCGCCTGGCTTCTTGCCACGCTGGTACTCGTACTTGGTGGATTATGGTGGCACTGGTATGACCATACCAAGAAGACGATGAAAGAAACGCCAGTGCCAGCCTTTGAAATAAAGGCGGTCGTTCCACTAAAATCGGCGGCAACAGCACCGCCAATCAAACGAAAAACACGCCTCGTCCGAGTTTTTTTCAAAAAGAAGACACGGAAACCACATGTATCACAGAGTCAGTGGAATCATTGGGGTGCGGCGCCGTATGCGCATTCATTCGCTGAAGCGTGCCGAAAGGCACCCAAAGCAATTGATGACATGAACCTACCGCAGCCAGTTAAAGAACATTTTAAAAAAGTGCTCGGAGCTGATTGCAAGGGTGGTAGAGAGGCGTGGTACACGCCTGGTATGCAGCTTGAACAGGTGACGTCAGGGCCTGACCGTAACCACGGAAGTGATTGGGTTATGAATGACGTCCCAGTTGCAAAGTTGTTGGTGTTGCGTTCGCCAGGCGGACGTTCATATCGTCCCGGCTCAGTTGCCGAAACAGCTAGGGTCCAGGAATGGAGTTGGACGTACGAAGGAAAACTCTACGTCTGGATTATCTGGCATGTCTGCTTCAACGAGGGCTGGCGATTTGGATCTCCGGTTCTGGCTTGCGCGACGGTTAAATACGCAGGCAAACCGGGCGTTGAATACCGCTTCGCCGTTCTTACGCAGAAACGCCTTCCGGCATCGGCTTGTTGGCAGCTCTGCGATGGCGATGATTGCGCGGCTCCTCCGTCGCCTTGCGATGATAATTGCAATTGGATCGGTCCAAGGCAGATTGTACCGGCCGGTTTCAAGCCACTTTACACCGGGAAGTACATCGCTAGATATAGTCACCAGTCACTCCGTTTCCCGTTGGGAGTTGAGCAGAGCTATATAGTGCTCTGTGACACGAGTCCCAGACTCGGACAATCCGATTCGTGGGTTGTGCAACCGGACGCATGGAAAAATGGAGCAGTGGCAATAGTCCGCGTTCCCTATGGCGGTCAGAAATGGCCAGTGTGGGGATCGGATGCAATTGATCTCTCAAAATTTCGGAGTCGGTGAAGTTTTCGGGCTCTGGTAGCGGTTTCACTGCTACCATCCCTTTTTGTGCAAACACCAATGAATGAGCATATAATTAATTCACATAAGAAAGTAAATCCGTTTCTCATCGGATTGTTTACCGCACTTGCGGCGGTACTTTTGGGCGTAGTGATTGCGTTTGTAACCGGTGCCATAACTCCGGCGCAGGTGTTTGCACAAGTGGCTCCACCTTGCTGCTCACTCCCGTCCATACCAATACCAATACCAATACCAATACCACCTCCG
>DAICZX010000022.1 GCA_027310925.1 Candidatus Parcubacteria bacterium | reverse complement strand
GAATAATATCTTTGAAAAGGTTGCCAGCGATGATAATCAAGACGAATATCGCGGCGATGGAAACTGAATTCAGGTATACAAGGAGGTATATGGTGAGTAGCATGGAAAACCCGACGTCGAATTTTCGATGAACAACATTTTTCGCGACACCTATGACTGTTGGCCACAGAGCAATGGTTAAGAAAAGGAATCCCGTCGACTGGAGTGATATTGGGTGTTGTCTCACCAAATCAGCATAGAGAAGGAGAACTACTGGGAAAAACAGGCGAGCGATAAAGTCCAAAATGATTTTTCTCATATTTCTACGAAGTATATTGATAGTATCTCACTTAGGACTATATTACGATTTTTCACAAAAAGTTTTAAATAAACTGCAAGAATAGGGCACGATAATGGATTCTGGAATGAGTGTTTTTTCAAAAATGCTACGATTAACAACATGAATAAGTTCTTGGTTATAGAGAGCACGTCATTATGTATGCTGCTTTCCCTCTTCGTCTACACAACTGTTTTCCGAACCACGTCTATAGCCTATGCTGCTACTTCAAGTACGACAGTGAGCTCACTCCAGGATCAAATCAATGTGCACACGGCTGAAGTAACCCAGTTGAATCAGGAAATAGCTAAGTATCAGGTCGAGATTCAGCAGATTGGTGCAGATAAACAAACCCTTCAGGCGGCAATTAACACGCTCGATTTGCAACGCAAGAAGGTTGAAACACAGATTTTAGCGACTCAAAATCAAATCGCTGCTATCAGACTTGAGATCACTCAGCTCGGCTCGAACATATCAGATACTCAATCAACAATTGGGGGGGACCAGGCTGCACTCGCGGAGGATGTTCGAAGCCTTTCAGCAGTTGATGAGCAGCCACTCATCCTGCAAATGCTTTCCGCAAACAGTCTCGCGGCAGTTTGGAGCGATGTCGACGCGACGCTTCAAGTCCAGACTGCCATTCAAGACCAGGTCCAAGCACTTGCAGTAAAGGAGAATCAACTTAATGCCGTCCAAACTGCCTCAAAAGAGAAGCAGGCCGTACTCTCCTCGCAAAAGCAAAGTCTCGCGGGAGAACAGACCGCACTTACGCAAACGCAGTTACAGAAGTCTCGCCTTCTTGTCGAGACTAACGCAAAGGAATCGAATTATGAGACACTCTTGAATCGTGCAAAAACTGAACTCGAAAGCTTCTCTACCTTTGCGGCAAACGCCGGTGGTTTCGGGTTGTTGTCAAATCAAACCAGCTGCGATAGCTGGGGTTGTTATTACAACCAACGAGACTCCGCTTGGGGGAATGATCCACTTGACGGTACTCAGTATCCATTAAAGAGTGACGGTTGTCTCGTCACTGCGATGGCAATGGTCATGACCCATTACGGTTACCGAAATGTAACGCCAGTTACCATCAACACAAATCCAGAAAATTTCGCCTCTTATTATCCAGCATATCTGCTCTTTACCATTCACGTCGATGGTGTAAGTGCCACTCGTAAGGCGGCAACAATAAATGCAACTTTAGCGACAGGTAACCCGGTTATTGTTGGTCTTTATGCTTATGGGGGGACACACTTTGTTGTTCTTACAAAAAAAACTGGGAATGATTACCTAATGCGTGATCCATATATCCCCAATGGAAAGGACATCAGCTTTGCTGCTCACTATTCACTGCGCAACGTCTTTGGTATTTCGAAAGTCATCATCAATTAATCATACATTTTTTGTATAAATGTTTCTGAACTCTTCTTCAACAACACTAGAATAGTTTCTCTAACACAAGAACCCAGTTCGAAACCTTACGTTTTACATGTATTACATAATCCCGCGGCACGTCGTGCCGAAAAATAAAGACCAACCATAACGATACCAAGTAGGATGATAATAATTGGTGTCTGGTTTTCAGTAACAAAGAATGCGCCGCCGCCAAGACCGATTGCACCAAGCAAGATACCAATACCGCAACCACAGGAAGCAGTGGCGAGCACTCCCCCAACAAGTGACGCGACAATACCGGTACCACTTTCACCAACCACGTGGAGACCTTGAGCACGAGAATGGCGGAATGAGAATAGTTCAAGTGTCAGTAATATACCGGTCATGAGTGCAAGTGCAAAAAGCAGAACATAATCAAGTAAGGATATAGTTTCAAGTTCGAATGAAAGTGTATTTCCAGGAACAAGTAAGATCGGTACAAGTAGGTACAGACAGAAAAGGAAAAATGTGCCAGTTGTCGCAATGATTTGATATGTGTGCCTGCGAAATACACTCATACTTCCGTGTAGTATCAGTGAAAGCTGGCGTTCGAATCGGCGAATTCCTATCATGTTCTGTATAGTATAACGAATACTAATAATGGAGACAGAAAATACGTTGATATATAACGTTACTCAATCACCTAGCTTATGACAACCAGCGATTGCTGCTAGGTTTCAATATGAACTTATACTTGTACATCTGGTAACTCGGTGTAAATATCTCGGATTTCCTCCATCACTTCGTTTGGAAGCTTGATGTCTCCGGCGGCAACGTCAGTCTTAAGTTGTTCCAACGTTGTCGCACCCATGACAGTGCTCGTAGTAAACAAACGGCTTGTCACAAACGCAAGCGCCATCACCGAGGGATCAAGATCGTGTTTCTTTGCTAGTTCTACGTAACGACGTACCGCTTCTTGCACACGCGGATTATTGTATCGCCCGCTGTTGCGCGAAAAAAGTGTAAAGCGCGCACCCTCTGGTTTTGCGCCGTTGAGATACTTGCCTGAAAGCACGCCGCCCGAGAGTGGTGAATATGAGAGCAGCCCTATATTTTCACGCAAGCATATTTCCGAAAGACCGATTTCAAAGGTGCGATTAATGAGTGAGTATTGATTTTGAATAGTCGCAATGCGCATATACCCTTTTTCACGCGCAGCACGCAGGTATTCGCTCACGCCCCACGGTGTCTCGTTTGATATGCCCACAGCGCGTACTTTCCCCTCCCCCACAAGCTCATTAAGTGCGGCTAGCGTTTCCTCTATGCTTGGTACATCTTCTTCCACCATGTTCTCAAAACCGCGAATGCCAAAATAATTTGCTTTGCGATCGGGCACGTGTACTTGATAGAGATCGAGATACTCGAGTCCGAGTCGTTCAAGTGAGCCATCAACTGCCGCGCGGATATTCTGGCGTGTATAGCCGGCGCTGGCATCACGTTGTTTAATTATAGATTTTTGAAAGATGCCTGCGACTTTGCTTGCAATGATGAGGTCATCGCGCTTCCCGCGCTTTTTAAGCCAGTTGCCCAGGTATCGCTCGGTTGTCCCTTGCTTTTCCGGATCAGGAGGAATCGGGTACGCCTCAGCCGTATCAATGAAATTAACTCCATGTTCGACCGCATAGTCGAGCTGAGCGTATGCATCTTCTTCTGTATTCTGTTGACCCCAGTTCATGGTGCCCAAACAAATAACGGATACGTCTTTGTTCAGTTGCGGTAGTTTGCGGTACTTCATTACCCCATAATATCTGAAGATACGTTCTTTCGCGACTATAAAATGTTACAGACCTGCCCCAGAAATCGATTCTACTTTCGCTGACTCATAGCTAGGTAGCACCAAGTATACCTAATAGGGTGGCTATCCACCTCATTACTAATCCATACGCGTCTCGTGCGCGATAACCTAGCACGACTTGGCTCTGGGATCAAAGATTCGAACCGCGGTCCATTGCTTCGTTTGCAAGCGCATCAGCATCGCTATTTTTAACGCGCGGAACATGAGTAAAGGAAACAAAACCGAATGTGCTAATTGCATGCATAAGTCGCGCATATTGCTCTTTTAAAATTGGATGTCTCACTTTGTATTCTCCACGCATCTGCTTTACAACAAGCTCACTGTCCATCTTCACTACCACTTTCGTTTCGTTTCGCTTTTCTGACGGTACAAGTTTCATCAATGCCTCGAAGGCAAGAATCACCGCTTCGTATTCCGCAAAATTATTAGTGCGTATACCGAGAAATTTTGAAACAGTCGCGACTGAACTACCAAACTCATCACGAATCATCGCACCAGCACCAGAAAGTCCCGGGTTCCCACGCGCACCGCCATCGGCATGAATAGTGAACTGCATACGGTAACTATACCAAGCGGATGTCGATAAGTCGTAGGCGTACGGAAGAGCTGCGCGAAAACGTATCACGTTCAATATGCACAAGGATATTTACACGACTATCGCGATCAAGTGCATGGACCGTGCGGGCAACTGCACCTTTCGCAAAGAATGCAACCGCATCAATGCTTCCTGGCTCGTTAGACGAATGAATCTTCAACTTCAAATGCTCCTCACTTTTCCCAAAGCGTGAAATCTCTTGCACCAACACCGCGCGGAGCAGAAACACAGGTTTTAAATTCTGTACACCAAATGGTGCAAGCTTTTCTATCCTTTTTAAGAATATGTCGGTTGCTTCTTCGGGTGTAATTGTTGCATCGGCATGTTTCATGAGTGCGTTTACGGTTTCTGGTATTGCAAGTCGTGCATGTGCATCGACAAGACGATCTTCAAGAAAAAATATTGCTTCATCACGCACCGTGAAACCGCCCGCTCCTGCATGGCCGCCAAATTCGGTGAACGTGTCAGGCGTGGCACGTATGAGTTCAAGCACATGCGTCGAACCGCCGCTGCGTACTGAACCCTTGAAGCGCATATTCCCCTCTCTTCCCCAGAGGAACACGGGCCGTTCATATTCGTCGGCAATGGTACCAGCAACAAGACCAAGGAGTGCTGGACGCCATTCGGGATCACCAAGTGCGATGACGCTACGCATGGTCTTACGTTCTTTGAGTCGCGTGTGTACTGCGCGCGTGATGGCGCCCGCATCAGCCTTTCGTTGTCGATTTGCCCGCTCCAACTTCTTCGCAAGTTCATCAGCCTCGTTTTCATCACTCGTCGTAAAGAGGCGGAATGCATCTTTTGCGTCACCCATGCGGCTTGCGGCATTTACCCGCGGCGCAATCATAAACCCAACATCATCTTCGGTAATGGCGCGTTGGTTTATTCTCATGACGCGACATAATTTCTGCAGACCGATGCGTGGAGATTTACGCATTACAAGAAGGCCATAGGTCGCGAGCACACGGTTCTCATCTGTGAGTGGAACCATGTCAGCTATGGTCGCGAGACCAACCATATCGAGGAGCCACTTTTCCCACCCCCGGGGAATTTTTTTATGGAGAGCTGGCTCTTCAGTGAGCGTTGCGCACACAAGTTTCCACGCAACACCAGCACCACAAAGTTCTTGAAAGGGGTACGTCTCATCGGGACGTGCATGAGGATTCACAACCGCAAAGGCGTTCGGTAATAGGGCACCGGGTAGGTGGTGATCAGTGAGGATGACATCCGTGCCGAGTTCCCTTGCACATGCAATCGGTTCCGTGTCCACGACACCGGAATCAACAGTAACAATTAGTTTCACACCACCCTGTTTCACCAACTTCTCGACGCCGTCGATGTTCATGCCGTATCCCTCGTTGTGACGGTGTGGAATGTAGTTCTCAAAGTTTGCGCCAGCCTTCTTCAAAAAATCGTGCAGTATGACGCCACCAGGAATGCCGTCACAATCATAGTCGCTCCAGACGGCAATCCTCTCGCCCGAAAGAATTGCGTCGGCAAGCCGTCGCGCGGCCTTCCGCATATCGGTCATCAAAAACGGATCATATAGGTGTGCATCATATGATGGGTTGAGAAATTTCTCGGCAGATTCGTTTGTCACAATGCCACGACGTGCGAGAAGCGCTGCGGTGAGATCGTCGTACTGTGCGAGCTCCTCGCGGAGTGCATCATCGGGCGGTTCATAGAGCGGGAACATGGTGTGAGGATTGTATCAGGAATTGGTTGGAGTATCCTATGGATATGGATGATTGTATCTTTTGCAAAATTGTTCGCAGAGAGATTCCCGCACTCACTCTCTACGAGGATGGTGATTTTCTCGCTTTTTTAGACATTCACCCGCAATCACCCGGCCACGCGCAAGTGATTCCAAAAAAACATTATCGATGGGTGTGGGACGTACCAAACATCGGTGCGTATTTCGAGGTAGTTAGAAAAATAGCCAAGGCGCAACAAAAAGTTTTTAATACGGAATGGATTCTTTCAAAAATTATTGGAGACGAAGTTGCACACGCACATATATGGGTCTTCCCAGGCAATGAAGCGAAGGGTGACAAGAACGATTTGGAAGGAAATGCAAGGAAGCTCCGCGAAGCGCTTACAAACAAATAGAGACCGATGACACAATCGTATATCATCAAATTTATTTCAGTACTAGTTGAGTGCGACGATTCCCGGTAAGGTTCCCTTCGCAAGGAATTCGAGCATCGCACCGCCACCAGTAGAGACAAAAGAAAATTGTGCGAGGAGTCCAAGACTCTCGATTGATGCGATCGTATCGCCGCCACCGACTACCGAATGCGCATCTGATTTCGCAACCGCGCGCGCGAATGCATCGGTTGCATCAATGAATCCATTTTCGTAATTTCCAAGAGGACCATTCCAAAGGATCGTTTTTGCTTTTTGCGTGAGATTAGCAAGGACCATCGAGGTGTCTGGACCGTCATCAAGGATCATTTCATTTGGTCGTACTTGTTCCGCAGTCGTGATGTGTGCCGAATCACGTTCGTTCGTCATACCGGTTTTGTCTGCAGGTATGACG
>DAICZX010000021.1 GCA_027310925.1 Candidatus Parcubacteria bacterium | reverse complement strand
GAATAATCTATTATTAACAATCATTACATTAATTATGGCACTCACCCCCCGCAATAATTTTTCTTCACGTTTGCCAGCAAACCGGCAGGACACCTGGAACTGCTTACGACTCACGCTCGCTTCACCAGAGCGTATTCTCGCATGGTCTTCGGGTGAGGTAACAAAGCCAGAAACTATCAACTACCGTACTCAGCGCTCTGAGAAACACGGGCTTTTTGATGAGAAGATATTCGGTCCCGAAAAGGATTACGAATGCTATTGCGGTAAATATAAAGGTATTCGCTATAAGGGCATTGTCTGCGATAAGTGTGGTGTCGAGATCACTCGTTCGATCGTGCGCCGAGAACGCATTGGCCACATTGAACTTTGTACGCCAGTTGCGCACATCTGGTTCCTCCGTAGCGTCCCATCAAGGATGGCACTTCTTCTCGGCGCTTCCGCCACCGATGTAGAAAAAGTCGTCTATTTTGCTGGTTATATTGTCACCAAAGTCATGGAGGATGAGAAAAAACGCCTTCTCACCGAACTCGAAAGCGAATACAAATCAAAATATAAGGCGTTGGGAAGCGACAAGGATCGTGATGCTCTCAAGGAGAAAATGACGCTCGCTAAGGCTGAGATTGATGGGATTGTCGTCGGAAGGGTTCTCGACGAGCTCGGGTATCATCGTTTCTCAGTGAAGTATGGAGGTCTTTTTGAGGCACGTATTGGTGCCGAGGCAATTTACGATATTTTCTGTAAACTTGACCTTAAAGAGCTTGAGAAAACGCTTACCGCACGTTATGAGCATGCGGGTGCTGCCGAACGCGAAAAACTTGCGAAACGTCTCTCACTTATCGCAGGGCTTATTGCCTCGGGCGTACGTCCGGAGTGGCTCTTCCTCACGCGGATTCCCGTCATTCCGCCGGCGCTTAGGCCTATGGTCGCGCTCGAGGGTGGCCGCCATGCAACCTCTGACGTGAATGATCTTTATCGCCGTGTCATCAATCGCAATAATCGTCTCAAGAAACTTCTTACTATCCATGCGCCAGAAGTCATCCTGCGTAACGAAAAGCGTATTCTCCAGGAGGCTGTTGATGCGCTTCTTGACAATTCCATTCGTAAAAGTGGCGCCGCAGCCGGCGCCATGACACTCACACAGCGCCGACCACTCAAATCACTCGCCGATTATCTAAAAGGGAAGCAGGGTTACTTTCGTCAGAACTTGCTCGGTAAACGCGTTGATTATTCAGGACGCTCTGTCATCGTTGTCGGTCCCGATCTCGAACTCGACGAGTGTGGTCTGCCAAAGCATATGGCGCTTGAGCTTTTTCGTCCATTTGTAATTGCGGGACTTCTTGAGCGTGAGCTTGCCTTCAATATCCGTGGAGCTGGTCGTCTCATCGAAGATGGCGCTGCGGAAGTATGGGAACTTCTTGAGGAGGCTATCGCGGGAAAGTACGTACTGCTGAATCGTGCGCCGACCCTGCATCGTCAGGGCATTCAAGCGTTCCGCCCCCGTCTCATTGAGGGCGATGCCATTCAACTGCACCCGCTCGTCTGTAATGCTTTCAATGCAGATTTTGATGGCGATCAGATGGCCGTACACGTTCCTCTTTCGGAAGAGGCGCAGTGGGAAGCAGCGAATGTCATGAGTGCGAACAAAAACATTCTCAAGCCAGGCAGTGGCGACATAATCGTTCTTACTGGTAAACCACTCGACATCATTCTCGGCGTTTACTGGCTTACTAAGACTGTTGATGGAATGAAGGGCGAGAGCAATCATTTCTCCTCACCAAACGCGGCAATTCTTGCGTTCGAATATAGCGCAATCGACTTACGCGCGAAAATTAGTGTGCTACCGGTCCTTGGTAAAGAAAAGTATGCTGCTTTCGATGGTCACCCGTTTGAAACGACCGTTGGACGGCTCCTCTTCAATACCGTATTACCAGCCGATTATCCGTTCATTAATGAGACTATAACCAAGAAGGTGCTCGCACGTATTGTTACTGACTGCATTACCCGCTATGGACTCGATGCGGTGCCAGACATCGTAAATAAGGTGAAACGTTTTGGTTTCGATTATGCGACTCGATCTGGCATTTCTTGGGCTATTGATGATGTATCCGTACCAAAAGAGAAACCACGCATTATTGCCGAAGCAGCCGCGAAAATCGTTAAAATTCAGGAGGCATACCAAAACGGCCTCCTCGCTGAGGAGGAAAAGCGTCGCATGGCAATTGAGACGTGGCAGGGTGCAAAACAGTCAGTTGAGGAGCAGGTGGCGGCAGAACTCGACCCTATGGGTTCTGTTGCCGATATGGTTAGAAGTGGCGCGCGCGGTACGCTCGGCAACTTAACCCAAATGGCGGGCATGAAAGGTCTTATCCAAAACACTGCAGGCGAAACGATCGAAGTCCCAATTATCTCTTCGATGGTAGAGGGGCTAAATCCAATTGAATATTTCATGTCTACGCACGGTGCGCGTAAGGGTCTTACTGATACTGCACTCGGTACGGCGAAAGCGGGATACCTCACACGTCGTCTCTTCGACGTTGCGCAGGACTCTATTGTAACCGAGAAGGACTGTGGGACCGCTCGCGGTGTGAAGATTAATCGCGTGAGTGCCTCCGGCATCCAGATTAATTATGCTGAAGCGTTGCGTGGGCGCGTGCTTGCTGAAGATGTGAAAGATCATGACGGAATTGTTCTCTTCAAGAAAAAACATTACCTTTCTGGGGAAGACGCGGAAGCACTCGCTACATCTCAAGTCTCTACAGTTGTCGCACGCTCGCCGATGTCATGCGAAACGCGCTATGGCGTGTGCCAGACATGCTACGGAATGGACCTCACAACCCAGGAAATAGTGGATTTAGGTGAAGCGGTTGGTACAGTTGCCGCACAGGCCATCGGTGAACCGGGTACGCAACTCACGATGCGTACTTTTCACGCCGGCGGCGTTGCGTCAGTCGGCGGTGACATCACGAGCGGTCTTCCGCGTGTCGAGGAAGTTTTTGAAAAGCGTTCACCGAAAAATCCGGCTGTCATTTCGAAATCCGACGGCCTAGTCGCGGAGATAAAAGAGGAAGGTCGCGAAAAAGTTATTGTCGTAGCACCGCTTGCAGGACAGGGGAAAAAGGATGGCTCTGCATACGAATACCTTGCGCCATATCCGCGAGTCCCGCTCGTTAAGGAGGGCGATACCGTTGTAAAGGGCCAGATTCTCACAGACGGTTCTGCCGATATAGATGTGCTTTTCGAATACGCAGGACGTGCCGTGGTGCAAGAGTATATAATCGCCGAGGCATCAAAGATCTACGAGTTGCAGGGCGCATCGGTATCGCGTAAACATCTTGAAGTCGTCGTGAAACAAATGTTCTCACGAGTAAAGATAACTGATGCGGGTGACACCGATTACTCAGTCGGCGACATTATCGAGGATTGGGAATTCGCAAGAGCGGTAATGAGCATGGAGTCGGCAAGTAAATTAGTACCACAGGCGTCTGAAATTGTGCTTGGCATTAAAGAGAGCGCACTTTCGCGCCAATCATTCCTCTCTGCGGCGTCTTTCGAGCAGACAACCAAAATCCTCATTAATGCGGCGCTCCGAGGCAATATTGACCGTTTGCGTGGACTAAAGGAAAATGTGATTCTTGGCCGCCTCATTCCAGCGGGTACCGGCTTCCCGGGGAGCAGGAAGCACGCAACCATTACGAAACTTCAGGAGGCACGCCCGGCGGCGTCACGGCACATTGAACGACAAAATTTTCCTGGGCGCGCAACCCGCTCGCTATAGTATGGTGCGAGACGACACGGTCGTCTTGATCAAGAGTCGTCTCTCTATCGTCGATATTGTAAACCCATACGTGAAGCTAAAGCGCGCGGGACGGTCGATGGTGGGTCTTTGTCCGTTCCATAAAGAGAAGACGCCGTCGTTCCACGTGTCGTCTGAGCGCGGTACTTGGCACTGCTTCGGTTGCGGACTGGGCGGAGACGGATTTTCTTTTATCGAAAAGATAGAGGGTGTTGATTTCAAAGAAGCTCTGAAGATTCTCGCCGAAAAAGCTGGCGTTGTCATTGAATATACGCACGGTGAGGATCGTAAAGACGTGTCGAAGAAAGAGCGTCTGCATTCTCTGATGAATCAGGCGGGCGAATGGTACGCCGGCAAACTTCCTGGTAGTCCTGCAGAAGTGTATGCGAAAAAACGCGGCCTCGCGGATGAGACCATAGTCACCTGGCGGCTCGGCTATGCGCCGAACGCTTGGCACGCACTCCTTGAAGCGTTCACCGCGAAAGGCTTCACGACTGAAGAACTCTTCGCAGTTGGGCTTATTAAAGAGGCGGACGGGAAGCTAGGCACTTATTATGACCGCTTCCGCAACCGGCTTTTGTTTCCGATACGCGACAGCATGGGCCGCGTCGTTGCGTTCACTGGTCGCACACTCGTGGTCGATGGGCAGGCGAAATATCTCAACAGCCCGGAGACCGGTCTCTATCACAAGTCCGAGATTCTCTTTGGCATGGATATGGCGAAAGACGCGATACGCATGCGTGACTTCACGATGCTCGTCGAGGGGCAGATGGATACGTTGCTCGCGCACCAGACGGGTTTCAAGAATGTCGTGGCGCTCTCGGGCACCGCGCTTTCTGAGCACCATCTCTCACTCGTGAAGCGTTACAGCAAGAACCTCATGCTCGTCCTTGACGCGGACCCAGCTGGCCTTGCGGCGACGGCACGCTCGGCCGGATTAGCTCTTCGGAGAGGTCTCAGGGTGAAGGCAGCTTCACTGCCTTCAGGAAAGGATCCGGCGGATCTCATCAACGAAGATCCGAAAGAGTTCTCAGCTCGTGCTGCGGCAGCGAAACCGGTTGTAGAATTTTTCCTCGCGAAACTCGCCGAGCTCGAACGCGATCAGTATCGATTTCAACGCCTTGTTCAAGAAATAATATACCCACTCCTAGCTGCTATATCGAATTTGACGGAGCGTGGATATTTTATAGATAAAACTGCTAGATATCTTCAGGAAGTTCCCGTTAAGGATATTCATGAGTCGGTTAAGAGTCTTCCGAAATATTCTGAGGCCGTGGATGGTACTACAGGTGTGCGGAGGACAGTTCCGCCACCTGTCCGTCCGTCGACAGAAGTGCGCTCGGAGCAGCTCATCGCCATTCTCCACTCCTACCCCGATTCGCCCCTTGCGAAGCGCGTAAAATCAGAGTATCTTCGAATTACTGGAGCTCAAGATCTGCCGCTTGTTACGTCACTAGAATCACTGCTGTTCTATGTGGAACAGACGTTTGGGGAAAATCCTGGCGAGCACTCTGCAGACGAGCTTCTTCACGCCTTTGAAGAAGCGGTTATCCGCGAGGCGTATCAAGAAGCAGTGGGGAACTTACGTAGAGCTGAGGTGTTAGGAGACGTTTCTTTAATCGCGGATGCCCAGGGTTTGTGTGCGAAACTTTCCGCACGTCTCGCCGCGTTTGGCAATTGACATCAATTTATTTTTATATGGCAAAACTCACAAAGAAAAAGATTACTTCCCGTCAACGGACGAAGAAACATATTCGTACGAAAGTATTACGTACAAAAAAACAAGTTGTGTATACGATTGCGCGTGGAGCAAAGGCAAGGGCGGACTCGCAGAGGGCCATTTCAGCCGAGGCGCTTATTGAGAAAGGTAAGGAACGTGGCTACGTTACCTATAGTGAAATTCTCAAATCGTTTCCTCATGTCGAGGAAGACGTTAATTTTCTTGAGTCGTTGTATGAGCGTTTTGCCGTCGCGGGTGTTGATGTTCTTGAGGGGGGTATTCTTGAGGATACTGCTGACGAGTATCTTGCTACACGTAATATCAAAGATCGACACTCGGCTGGATACGATTCCATTCAGATTTATCTTCGCGAAATCGGGCAATATCCACTCTTAACCGCAGCCGAGGAACGTGAGCTCGCAAAACGTATTGAGAAGAATGATACCGAAGCGAGAAACATTCTCGCACGTAGTAACCTACGTCTCGTCGTCTCCATCGCAAAGAAATACGTTGGACGAAGTCCAGACCTTACGCTACTCGATCTCATCCAGGAAGGGAACCTAGGGCTTTTCCGCGCGGTGGATAAGTTCGACTGGAAGAAGGGATATAAGTTTTCGACATATGCGACTTGGTGGATTCGTCAGGCGATTACACGTGCGCTCGCTGATCAATCGCGCACCATACGTATTCCCGTTCACATGGTAGAAACTATTGCCAAATATAAGCAGGTCTCACGGCGTCTAGCGCAGGCGCTTGGACGTGATCCGCAACCAGAGGAAATTGCGGTTGAGATGGGTATCGAACCAGAAAAGGTGTACCAGATAGAAAAGATAAATCAGGATACACTCTCGCTGGAAAATCCAGTCGGCTCCGATGATGATGAAAAGTCGACTCTCGGTGACTTTATTCCTGATGACAAGATTCCTTCGCCTGTGCAAGAATCTTCCGAGCGTATTTTAGCTGAGCAGGTACGGTCCATCCTAGGTGATCTTTCACCGAAAGAGCGTAAGATTCTTGAAATGCGTCACGGCCTCATGGATGGCATTTACCATACACTTGAAGAAGTTGGGAAGGAGTTCGGAGTTACGCGCGAACGTATTCGTCAGATTGAAGCAAAGGCGCTTGAAAAAATCCGCTTCCACGACAAGGCGCGACACCTAAAATCGTACTAGTTTGTAAATTTTACCCGGTTGGATATCTCATCGAGATGCATTAGTTATATTGGGTGTGCCGAGATTACGGTGCCACAGACGCATGAAACCAGGTCACAAGAGATTCGATTTCAATGGCTGGTATGCGAGACCAGTAATTTTTTGAGAAAATCGCTTCATCGAAAGATTTCCTCCTCCATTCTTAAAGTTTACCGACCATCCTTGTTTTTCGCTATACTAATCCTATGAAGAAGGGAAAAAAGAGACAGATGAGCTGGAAGACGAAGCCGCCTATTAAGCACTGGAGTCATTCCTCGCTGATGGCGTATCTGCGTAATCCGCTTGCTTGGTACAAGCGATATGTCGAAGAGATATATGATACTCCTTCCACGCCCGCTTCCATTGTTGGTCGGGCAGGGCATTTAGCACTACAATATTTCTACAGCGGCATTCGCAAAGAAGATGCCATACAAAAAGGTCTCGAGTCCTTGCGGAGGGTCGCGGACTTTGAAATTGATTTCGGTCGAGCGAAAACGCGTCACGCGAAAAAGAAGAAAAGGAAGACCATGGAGCAGGAGTATCTGAGAGCCACCTCATATTATCTGGAACGACCCCCGAGACATAAAGTCCTCGGTGTTGAAGTAAAGGGTGTCGCGGAGGTGGAAGGACTTCCACTGCCCATTAAGGCTATTTCGGATTTGGTAGTGGCTTCACGTGTTGAGCCAGGTGCGGTCGATATTGTAGATCATAAGTTTGTCACGGCTTTCAGCAAGAGGGGCGCTACAAAAACACTCTTCGTCATTCAGGCGATTTTCAACTATTACACTATAAGGGAACTCTTTGCAACGCCAGTGCGGCGTTTTATCGTATATGAATGCAAGAAAACGAAAAATGTCGATGGGAGTGCGCAAATGCGTCGGTATGAAATAGATTTTCGTAAATGCAAGGAAGATTTCGCGGTTTTCCATCGTCTCGTCAATGACGCGACGACAGAGGTTTCTCGGAGACGTGTTTATCTCCCAAATCCGTCCGACATGTTCGAAGGCGAAAACTCATTTGATATCTATCGACTCGGGTTAGCGAATGAGTGATTTTAGTTGGTTTTGCTTAGTGCCTGGTCGACAAGCTGTTTCACTGCGTCGTATGAATAGGCGCCGTCCATAACGATTGGCGCTGCACCCGTGGTGAGAATGACCGAATAAGGTGTGCCGCGTGCCCCAATAGCAAGTGCGTTCTGGCGATCCGCCGTAATGCGCGCGTCGACAGTTGTTGCTGCGTTGATATAACAAGTAGCGAACGCATTTCCCGAAACGCCCGCAGTTGCTGCGAGTGCCCCAAGATTTGCCGGGTCAACCGGTTGATTCGCAAAAAGCAAGTCTGTGAATTTCCAGAATGCGTCGTTTCCTGCAGTTTGAGCGACACATTCTGCAGCTCGCGCAAGAGGGAGTGCGTTCGGGTGAATCTCGGTGAGCGGAAATTCTCGAAACACGAGAGCAACTTTCCCGGTGGTTCCTTCGGTGGCAATGATTTGGTGGAGCGTTTCATTGAATTTCTTGCAGTACTCGCAGTCGAAATCAGCATATTCAACGATCATTACTTGTGCGGTCGGATCCCCAAGTATGTGATCATTGCTGGTTATGGGTCGCACAAGCGTTGGGTCTCCCGTGCTTGAGCCCGTTGAAACGTACTTTGGCACTGAGATGTATATCGCAATTGCGACAATGGCGCCGCCAAGAATAATCGCAATGGGAATCATGAATGAGGATTTCATAGTGGTAGGGCATATGTCATTGCTGGTATCGCATCCACTCCGCGTGTCCAAGATGACGTGTCAAGCTTGATATCACGAATATCACGTAAATCTTTATATTTAACCACGCCATGTTTGAGTGCGTAATCATAGATCTCTCGCGTGAGACGAACGTCTTCGACGCAATACTCGCGAACTTTTTCCGTTTTCCCCTCTCGCCACCATTCACCCGCCTTGAGTCCATCTCCTTTCTTACTGCGGTTAAGCGTTGCCTCCGCAAGAGATTGGAGCCTGATACGTCGACCGAGCACTTTCTGAATTTCACTTAAAAGATCAAGAGAACGTACATGCGAAAGATCACCTGGGTAATAGCGATTGAGAAGAGGGATATCAAATACATCGGAATTGAAACCGATGAGTACATCAGCACGCTCAATAATCGGCCAAAGTTTTGGGAGTTCTTCTTTTGAATATGAGGAGTATTCGTTTGTAAGTGAGTCGTGAATAGCAACGATTACCAGTTCCTGTTCCCGGATATCGATGTGTCCACGTACCACAGAATCAGATATGGATTCGATGTCAAAAGTAATAGCGCGCATAAGTTAACTATTAGATTGAAGCAGTGTGGCGAGGTCAGTGGCTGAGAGAACCACCTCCTCGCCATTCGCGAGGACCTTCATGCGAATTGCCTTACTCGAAACTTCGTTGGCACCATAGGCGGCAAAAAATGGAATACCGCGTTTCACCGCTTCTTTTATTTGGTCGCCAAGTGTGCGATTGGTTATGTTAACAAAGGCGCGGCAACCCTCCATACGAAGCGTGTTAGCAAATGTCTGCGCGGTCGAAATATCGCTCGTAAGTGGCGTGCCAATGTAGATCTGCGGTGAAGTGCCTTCACTTGGCATGAGTGAGTGTGTATCGAGAAAATCGGCGAAAGTCACATCACCAAGCGCAAAACCAACCGCTGGAACCGTATCTCTTCCAAAGAGTGTACCAAGACCATCATACCGCCCACCACCAAAAAGAGCTCGTTGATTCTTCGGGTTGGCGTCATATACCTCGAAAACCATGCCAGTATAATAATCGAAACCGCGTGTAATACTCGAGTCAAAGATAATATTACGTACACCACGGGACTTGAGGGTATCGATCCGGTCCAATAGACGGTGTTTTTCCCTCACGACATCTTCTGGCACATCATTACCCCTGCCCTCAATGAGGGCGAGAGGGTCTTTTGCAGTAAGGGTATTCGAGGCTGCCATAAAAGCCTCTGGTGTCATCTTTGTTTTTTTATCCAATAGGCGTAAATATTGTCGTGTGCTTTCATCTGTAAGTCCAGCTGCTGCACACGCGGTGTTTAAGAGCGGGCGCGAATTCATGCGGATAACGAAGTCGTTCTCGGTAGCTCCAAATGACTTGAGTATAGCTGCTGCGAGCTCCACGATTTCGATATCCGCTTCACCATCAGGCAGACCGACCAGATCTATGTCCGCCTGATAAAACTCGCGTAGACGGCCTTTTTGGGGCCGTTCATATCGGAACCTATTCCCAATGGAGAACCATCGAAGTGGGAAAACAAGTTCGCGTTGTCTCGCCGCTATCATTCGAACGAGAGTTGGGGTCATTTCAGGCCGTAATGTGACACGGCGGTTACCACGATCGGTAAAAGTATAGGTCTGTTCGTTCACAATCTCTTCCGAAGTTTTTGCCTCATATAGTTCAGCCTTCTCAAGAGGGGAGGCGTTATATTCTTCATAACCCCAGAGTGTAAGCATTTGTTGAATACGCGTAAATAATGTTTCTTGCCGCGCCCAGTCGGCCGGGTAGAAATCACGCACACCTTTGTAGGGATCAGTAGAAAGTGGTTCGGACATATGTCCGATTGTATCAGATATCGCTCCTTTGCGGCCCAATCGGAACATATTTGAGAATGAGATCGCGCATTCGCTCGGGTCGCGGAATGCCCCGCATGTGGAATTCGTCAACGGTGCCGGCGCTTTGTACATTGATAGTGCCTATGTCAAGGAGTGAGGGGAGTACTCCCGTGACATCGGTCATCACGTCCTGCACGCGCGAAAGAGACATGCTCGAAATCTCTCGATTGAAATAGCCATGCTGCCGAATGTCAACGATGCGTTGGTTCGTGAGTACCCACACATTGAGAAAGTAACGGGTGAAAACACCCCAAGCCAGAGTCCACGTTGTGAGAAGCCAGATACCGAGTACTGCGTGTACGATCGGTGTTTGATAATCAAAAAAAGCTGTTAAACGTACAAGAGTCGGTATGAATACAAAAAATTTTGGAAGTGCGAAAGGGATTACCATGAGAATCGCATACGGTAATAGCTCTGCAGCAAAGAGGATCCAGTGTTTACGTGCTTCCCGCACAACGTGTTCACCTGGCTCGAGTTCAAATTCTTTCATGATAGGAAGAATATGTGGCCAGAGAGCGCGTACGAAATCAGTACAAGCGATATGAGGAGATGTACCGCGATTGCCGGGGAAGCGACCCATGACGCACGGGAATATTTAAGCCAATGATAGACAGCAACAATCGTGTAGAGAGCCCAGAAGGCGAAAACAAGATACAACGCCCATACCACTATTACACCAGAAGAAATAAAAAAATGAGCGAATAGAGCAGATGGTGGAGAAAACGGTTTGAGTGTCTTAGTTAACATTAGTGAAATGATACTACAATGACGCGGGGGTTCCCGTATTGGTCATTGCGTATCTTGGCATGAAGATCTTGAGCAAACATTAATTCTTGAGCCATTTCAACTGTCGTGCTGTCACACTCTATCCATGCCGTACCTGTTCTCGTGAGGTGTTTTGGAAGTTCATTTGCGATACGACGAATGAAGTCAAGCCCATCCTTCCCGGCCATGAGAGCGAGGCTAGGTTCATAATCAAAGACATTCGATGGCAGTACGCGATCGATCGGGATATAGGGTGGATTCGTCGCTATAATGTCAAATTTCATGTCGCCGAATGGGTTAAAAAGATCGCCGATGTGCACGGAGGTGTGTGACTCGTCTAACTCATTCTCACGTACATTTTTCA
Source organism: Candidatus Parcubacteria bacterium (assembly GCA_027310925.1). GTDB lineage: Bacteria > Patescibacteriota > Minisyncoccia > Phycocordibacterales > Phycocordibacteraceae > C7867-001. The sequence goes on along the minus strand of DAICZX010000021.1, from coordinate 2,744 downwards.
AAATAGTCATTCTGTGTGTTTGGTCGATCTCGCCAAAATATACATAGGCGTTTGGTAGCCTCGCGAGTGCTGCACAGCCGATAGCACCGCTTCCTGCACACAGGTCTAGAAATTTAAGTCCTGCAGAGGAGTCAATCTCTTTAAGGAGTTGTTCTGTCCACCATTCTGTCTCGGCGCGGGGGATGAGTGGTCTCGAGTCAAGGTTGATTCTTAAGTCGAGAAATGGTTGCCAGCCGATAACGTATGCCAAGGGCTCGCCTGTAGCAAGGCGATGTGTATCAGCTGTAAATTCTGGTACTTTCTTCCCATGGTATTTTTCCTCTAGAAGCCATTGCTCGTCTCGGGTCATGGGAGAAACGTTACCATATAAGACATTCTTCTTGTGCTCGTGAAAGCATATAACTCAAATAAAAGCTGGTTAAATAAATAGAGTCTAAATGATCCACTTATGGTTCAGGGTAGTGTTCACCCTGACCAATCAACGTAAAGACCAATTTGGCCGTGGCAGGACGATTGTTTTGCACCATTATCCTGTTCGTACTTGCATCGAAGTAAATATTGTATCTATCTGGCGTACCCGAAGCCGTCCCGAAGAACGAATAGATATCGCTAACAATTGCGGGCTGCATCGTACTTTTTAGCATGATGATACCACTTGCCCACGTCGCCTCGTCCGTAACGAGAAGTAATCCGCCCATAGCTGGGCCCCCTATAGCCGCCGTAGAACTTGCCGCCAGGGTTAACACGGGACCATCAATCTGGTTGATCGGCACAGTCGAATTTATACTTGGATTGAATGATAGACCGAGCGTGTTCGGGATACTATAGTAGTTAGTTGCTGGGTAGGTGGCATTTGCGGAATATGTTGTGTACCCACCGTCTACTGCGTTCGCGCCAGTCAATAACACAGAAGATCCAGTGTTGAATACAGTATTAGCAAAGTGAATATTTCCATCCGTTGGCGAAGCGGCATCTAAAGCTGTACCTGTCGTGCCTTGGTACGTAATATTATCAAGCGATACTCCGTGCACGTTCCGAAGGTAGATGCCATTTGTTCCAGGGCTCACATTCTGCGTGACATTATTCAATGTCAAATTCTGTATACCAGAATTATGGTTCAAGTAAAACATCCATCCGCCAGAACCTTGTTCCCAACGAACGTTATTGAATGATAGGCCGTAACTGATTGCGTTACTTGTTGTATCGTTCCAATATAGACCATTGTCTCCACCAGCCCATTCTTCAAACCCATCAAATGTGACATTTGTTAGCGATACTCCACTTGTCACTTTAATGACTGGCTGCGCATCATTAGCAATCAAATACATATCTGAAAAGTGGGTTTGATCTAGGTCAAGAGTAGATGTTGCGGTATCCGGATTTTTGTCAATCCATAATGGAAGATCGGCAAAAGAGTCAATTTTTGAGAACGTTCCCGTCTCGCGTCCTTGAAGCCAGATGCCCACCGCATTGTTTGAGGAGCTCGTAAATGGATAAATTACGACATTGTGCATATAGAAACCATCGGAATCAACCACCTTCACCGCTGTCTTCGGCAGCGTATTGCCTTCAGATTTAATTCCTATGTCGCGCAGTTCGTCCTGCCATATGATTCCACCTCCAGAACTACGGAACGTGAATAACACGACATTGTTTGCAGTTGGTTCAAACTCAATCTGTGATGAATATTTTCCTGTACCATACAACACAACTCTATCATTAGAGATAGTAAGTCCGGATGTTACAAGATATGTTCCAGTAGGGAAGAAAATACTGGCATAGCTACCGGCCGCGTTGATTGCTGCCTGAATTGCTGCTGTGTCGTCGGTGACACCATCTCCTTTTGCTCCAAAGTCCTTGACGCTTACGATGTCGCCGAGTTTTGATGTAAGAGTTCTCGATACTGAACCTGACGCTGTTGCAAGATAGTTTATGACACCAGTACTACTGGTCGAAGCGTTTAACGCGCCGTTCGTTATGGAAAGGGTTGTGCCGAGGGAAAGGGGGACAACAGCACCTGTGCTCGTGCCATACCAAAGGGATCCAGTCACGCTTGGGTTGATGACACTTTCTGTCGAGATCACGCCGTCAATTGTGGTCGTTCCAGTCAGGCTGGTATTTGCAATCGAACCACCCGATATTGTGCTGTTAGAAATTGAGTCTCCAGAAATAGAGCCACTGGAAAATCCCCGATTTGTCACACCGATTGCATATGTGTTATTTGCAGATTGGTTTGAAATTGAAGCGATCTCAGCACGAAGCGCCTGAATCTCGGACTCGAGATCAGACATGGTGGTATTAGTGGCTAGTGACGACGCGGACATCTGTGGTGTATCCGTAGCCACACCAGTACTCGAAGAAAGTACACCTTCCGAGGATGTCCATTCTGGATGGGTGTCGAGAATGGAATTAGCACGAGCGCGTGTAATGGGACCGAAGTAACCAGCATCTGGCACAATCCTGTACGATTTCTGGAAATTCTCTAATGCCGCCAATGTTTCAGCACCGAATTTAGTTGTTTCGTGTCGTGGAGAGCCGTCACCAGTTTGTGCGACAGTGAATCCAAGCGTATTTAAAAATTTCTGAAGTGTCTGCACCTCTGGTCCTGTCATACCAGGACTCAGATTTTGGTTGAACAACGTAGCGGCGAATGTTACTGAAGGAATGACCAAAAGTAGAGACGATAGGAGAAAAAAATGGGGGGGTAATCCTCGTCTCATATTATTTTTGCATAATAGCATATC
>DAICZX010000015.1 GCA_027310925.1 Candidatus Parcubacteria bacterium | reverse complement strand
CATCTATGAGAAGGTGAAGGAAGATAACAAAGCCCTCAAAGAGCCAGAAATCAAAGAAGCATTCTCGAAGAAGTTCCCCGCCCTCTATGCCGAGCTCATCCAGAAATCTCTCGCTTCCTCGATGGAGAGTCGAGAAGAAGTTCGCGGGCAGTGGGTGAAGTATGAACAGGGAAGAGATGGCGATGCGGAGAAACTCTTCCAATCACTCGAAGGCAAAGGCACTGGCTGGTGCACCGCCGGTCGCTCCACCGCTGAGACCCAAATTGACTCTGGTGACTTCTACGTTTTCTACACCAACGACACCACCGGTACTCCCTCGCAACCACGTCTCGCTATCCGCATGGACGGCGACAACAAGATCGGCGAAGTGCGAGGTATCTTGCCACACCAAAACATCGAACCGCAGATGCAAGAGGTACTCGACGAGAAGCTTCAAGACTTCGGCAGTGAAGCCGACTCCTATCGCAAGAAGAGCGAGGACATGAAGTTTCTCACCGCGCTTGAGCAGAAACAAGAGAAAGGCGAGCAGTTCACTAAAGACGATCTCACTTTCCTCTATGAGCTCGACGCGCCCATCGAAGGTTTCGGGTATGACCGTGACCCGCGCATCGAAGAATTACTCGGCACACGAAACACAAAAGAAGACGCTTCTATCGTCTTCGACTGCGCTCCAGAAGATATTGCTCACTCTGCCTCAGAGATTTCAGAACACACCAAAGCATATATCGGCCCGCTCTTCGCAGGTATCTTCGACTCAGGCATCGAGCACATCCTGACCTCCTTCCCTGAAGGAAATCTCAAGCGGTATTCTGTCGAGATCGGTGGAAAATCAAAAGAACAGCTTAGAGCAGAATTGAAAGAGAAAGACATCACCGTCACATCATGGGCCGAACAGTTACTCGACAGCAATGATTTCAGCATTTCTTCAACACAAGAAAGCGCAGAGCTTGTCCGACTCACCGTTAAAGACCTCGGTTTCCCCAACGACGCTACGACCGATGAAATCTATGCAAAAGCCGCAGAACTCGGTCTCGAACTCTGCCCAGCCGAAGTCGGCCCTCAGCTCCGCCTTTCTTATACGGGAAATGATTGGATGTATATCGCGATGAAGCAGATCGCAGACCGCGATGGCTACCCGGACGTGTTCCTCCTGGATGAGGACGTTGGCGAGCTGGAGCTCAGCGCGCACGATGCCGGGCCCGACGATAGGTGGGCTTCCGACGATCAGTTCGTCTTCCGTCTCCGCAAGAAACTTTCTTCTTCTGAAGCTTAGGGATACTTTGAGTTTTTGATCCTTTGTTTCTTTGATTTTCGCGCCAAATTTTCTATACTATCCTTGGTCTGGTTATTCGGGCGGCTACGGCTTTCCGAAACCCTTCCGGCACATAGGTATTGAGAGTGCGTGCGGCTACGGCTTCGCGCAGAGGGTACGTATGACGTCCAAAAAAGAAATATATTTGGTGCGCGGTACTGGTGATTTTCGATCACACAAAACATACAGCCCGATGTCTTCTCTATCTTGAGATTGCATGGGCAGTGGCATAGATGGTGTCGCGCACATAGCAGACCGTGATGGCAACCCGAATGTGTTCAACCTGAATGAGGACGGTGGCGAGCTGAAGCTCAACGCGAACAATGCCAAGCCCGACAATAGGTGGAATTCCGACAATCGGTTCGTCTTCCGTCTCCGAAAATCGTTTCTTTCCCGCGCCTTATTAGAGGGTGCGGTTTTTCTTCTCTGGATTGGCGAGGCTCTTCTGCCAGCCGCCGAACATCTTGCCAGATTCATCGAGCTTCTGTGCGACTTCCGCGTAATGAGTATTCGACATGAGCTTGCCCTCCCACGCTACATACAGAAGATACTTCAGCGTGTCGAGGGTGAACACGCACTCGACTATTCTTTCTACTTTCTTCTGCCGCTCGGTATAATACGCGAGATATGTCAGCTCCAACAGATCAAGGAATTTGTGCTCGATACGTTGTCCGATGGTGTATCGTTGTCCACGTGCCATATGCTCGGTAACGCGAATCCAGAGCAGATATCCCTCTTTGAAACGCTCAAGAATCGAAGCGTTGCTGAAGTTCGCGCGGGGTGGGTAGAAAGACGTTCCATGTTTCTTATGAAGATATTATATCAGTAGAAAATCTTCTGGCTTCATAGCAGGAGTTCTTGCGGGGCAAGCGTAGGCGCAAAGATGTCGCAGAATTCGCGCTCCATTTTCTTGATCATATTTTCGAACTGCACAGAGAACTCAAGGAGAGTACCTATAAGCATGGTGGCTACGAGTCATTCAAGATAAACGATCCGAAGCCTCGCGACATTCATAAAGCGAGCGTGCGGGATCGATTGGTGCATCACGCGATTTACCGAGTACTCTACCCACATTTTGATACTTTTTTCATCCATGACTCGTATTCATGTAGGCGAGATAAGGGAACGCATCGCGCCATGAACCGCTTTCGTGAATACGGCCGAGAAGTCTCCCGAAATAATACGAGGACATGCTGGGTACTCAAGGGCGATATACGAAAATTCTTCGCGAGTATCGATCATGCGATACTGAGAAATATTTTGACGAGACATATTGCAGATGAACATATTTTGTGGCTACTCGACCAGATCATAAACAGTTTCTCAATTGAGAAAAGATGTGGTGTCGGTTTGCCGCTTGGTAACCTCACGAGCCAGCTTCTTGTGAATGTGTACATGAATGAATTCGATCAATTCATGAAGCGAGAACTCCATGCGTGGCGCTATATCCGCTATGCCGATGACTTCGTAGTTATGAGCGATAACAGGAAGCAGCTTGAAATGAGTATCTCGCCCATCGCTCATTTCCTAGAGAGCGAACTTAATCTTACTCTCCATCCAGGCAAGCTGTTCATCAAGACACTCGCGTCCGGTGTCGATTTTCTTGGCTGGGTGCATTTTCCTCATCACCGAGTGCTGCGAACTTCGACACGAAAAAGAATGTTTAGAAATCTTTCGGGGACTCCGACACCAGAAAGCGTGACTTCGTATCTTGGTCTTATTTCTCACGGAAACACTCACGAAATCCAATCTGTAATCAGGCAGGAACATCCTGAGAGATAATGCAAAAAGAGCGACCCTAATCGCGTCTTTGCGGCAAACACCCCGAAAGGTACCGAACCAAAATAGCCTAGCTTCTAGAGTCAAACGGTCTAAAACACTGGTGCTGACTGCTGTGCCGGCGGCAGGAATCGAACCTGCGACCTCAGCTTTATGAATGCTGTGCTCTAACCAACTGAGCTACGCCGGCAAATACTGAATAACGTAACTACCTCTCCACACCATAATACGTCTTGCGATTTTCGTAAACTTTCTTTACGCAGATCCTTGGAAAAGGTAAAAGCGTGCATTTGTGCGACCTTCATACATATTAAGAAGGGCATGATCCTCGATTTGGACGAGGATTATTTTAATCTCCACGAATAAATCCCCCTGCCTGAATCTCCCAGAGTTTTTTGTAAAGGTTACTCTCGTGTGCAAGAAGTTCACTATGCGTTCCCGAGAGAAGGGCTGTGCCACCCTCCATCACAACAATGCGATCCATGTGCATCACTGTCGAGAGTCGGTGTGCAATAGCGATGACTGTCTTCCCTTCCATCAGCCGCAGAAGCGCGTCCTGAATAAATCGTTCTGATTCCGAATCAAGGCTCGAAGTCGCTTCGTCCAGGACGAGTATCTGTGCATTTTTCAGAATGGCACGCGCAATAGCGACTCTTTGGCGCTCGCCTCCAGAGAGCTTAACACCACGCTCACCAACCATCGTTGCAAACCCTTCTGGATAACGGTTAATGAACTCATAGCAATGTGCTTGCTTTGCGGCCTCGATAACTTCCTCGTCAGTAGCGCCTTGCCGACCATAACGAATATTATCCATAAGCGAGCGGTGAAAAAGAAGCGGTTCTTGTGGAACAAATGCTATTGAAAAACGCAAACTTTCTTGTGTCACGCGTGAGATATCCTGCCCATCAATACTGAGCGTGCCACCCTTAATTTCGTAAAGACGTAAGAGGAGTTTTGCGATAGTCGACTTCCCCGCACCCGAGGAACCTACGAGAGCAACCTTCTCGCGTGACCGTATGGCGAGACTGAAGTCTTGGAGTACAGAATGGTTGTCGTGATACCCGAAACGAACGTGATCAAACGTAATCGTACCCTCACTTGCTTGCAGCGGTACCGCGTTCGGTATGTCCTGTATCTCATGCGGTAGTTCCAGGATATCAATCATCTCGGTTGCATCGGCAAAAGCGTCATAGAGCTGGCGCATGTTCGTCCCAATACTCCAAATACGGTTTATGAGGCCCAGGATATAAATCTGGATAAGCACAAAGTCGCCCACTGTTACCAATCCACGCTGCCAAAGCAACACTGCACCGGCGAGCAAGGCAAATTCTATTCCAACAGCGAGAATTCCCTGTATGCCGAAAATCCACAAATCAGCGTCCCATGCACGCCGCGTCGCAAGATACCACTGCTTGATACGCTCGGCGAATTGTGACCCCTCATATCGTCCAGCGGCAAATGCCGTAATCGTTGAGTGATTGAGTACGGCATCAGACAAGAAACCAGTTACCTTACTATCTTCTGCAGTGCGCGCAGCCCGTAATGCTTGCCGCTTGAGCGTCATCCTGAATTGAATGTATACAAAAATTACCGTCCATGCGAAAAGCCCGATGCCGAGTAACGCGCTTCGTAATGAGAGCACCGTGATAATGCCAACAGCAAATATAAAAGCGGGAAAGAAATTGAAGAATAAGTTGTCCATCACTTGCTCGAACGAGCGCGCGTAACGTGTTACACGCCGCGTAAGCGTTCCCGTGAAATTCGAAATGAAAAATTCGTGCGAATGCCCCAGCAGATAATCAAACGCATTCTGATAGAGATCGACCATCGTCTGAGACTCCAGTCGATTTAGTGACCATAAACGTACCCGCTGTCCAAGCCATCCCACCATATTTATCGCAGTAAAAAATACAAGCACCGTGAAGATGGCACTCACGATTCCCGGGGTCGGTATGTTCGCTGAAAGGAGATCAATGAATTGGCGTAGGTAGAGCGGCGCGACGACCCCCGCCGTTTCAATGAGAATTGCCGCGCAGATCGCCACTATCAAAAGCCGCGGATATCGAAATGCCGCTGTACCGTATGCGCGAAGCACGGGCCATACCCGTGCAGGACCTTTCTCTTTTGTAGGCATAGAAATTTATCCTATCACTCTGTTTCGACACGCCAAAATCTTGAGATTTATGTTTACGCTTCCTTAGGCACACGTAATCACCCGCTCGCAGATGGAGACGTTAACTATCTTTATGAAGACGGAAGTTCGATAACGAAGGTTGCGCCACTCCCCGCCCCTTCGCTCTCGGCATGGATGGTACCCCCATGAGCCTCAATAATTTGCCTCGCGATATAGAGACCATAGCCAGTAGAGTGGATGTTGATCGTCTGCGAATCCTTCCCATGACCACCTTCGGTGAAGAGTCGCTTCTTGTCCTCTTCTGTGATGCCGACACCAGTATCCTTCACTCTGAAGATAATTTTTCCATTTTCTTTTTTGAGCGAGACATTAATAGAGCCCGAGGGGGTGTAATTAACCGCATTGTCTATCAGGTTGCGTAGTACATGATCGCCCATCTGCGCCTTGTCCCCAGTCATCTGATACGATGCGTCATCAGTGGTGAAGGAAAGCAGGAGTCCTTTATTTCCTGCCGCGAGATTCGCCTTATCGACCACTTCTGCCGCGAGGGCTTTAAGATCGAAGAGATCCTTCGCGTGCGCCATCGTCCCCTTCTTCAAATTCGATGCGGTGAGGATATTCGACACAGAGTCGACCGCCTGACGCGCCTCGCTAAGCGCACGCTCGGCAAACGATTTCATCCCGTCCGAGAGCTGGCCAAGGTCACCCTCGGCAAGCGCTGCGAATGCGCCCATGTCTTTAGTCAGCGACCCCTTCACCTCGTGTCCGATGAAGTGGATGAGCTCTTCTTGCCGCGCGTTGGTTTCCGATAGTTCCCAGGCGAGTTTCTCAAGATTGAGAGTATCCTGAACTATTTTTATGCTTCCAAGTAACACAATAAAAAATGCAGTGATATTGACGACAATCGCACTTGCATTTGTTGAGTAAAGAACATTTATAAAAGTGAAAACTGTCACCATGAATCCGAGGAAGGCAGTAGTTGCAACTTTCAGATTGAAGAGGTGGTGTCTATAGATGGCATAGGATGTCATTATCGCGAACGGGAGGATAAAGAGTGCTCCGAGTGGTATGAATCGAGGATTATTGAATACTGCTGGAATGAAGAAATTGAATGTGAGGAGTAATATGAATGTCACGATCATCCCAAAAAGCATCTGAGAATACGGGAGGCGCTCTTTTTTTGGTGCCCGTATGGTCTTACTGACTAGCTTCCAAATGCCCGAGATAATGAGAAAAAATACTAATATGCCAAAGAGAACAATTGCGGAACCATTTTGTACTCCACCGATTGCTCCGCCAGAGCCAATTTCGTTTATCCGTTCAAAAACATACGGTGTAAGCGTGAGTATCGAAACGATACCTGTGAGTGGGATAAGCAGATAGGTGTGCCATCGGGATTGGTGATGGGTATCGTCTGGAAAGGTCGACGCTAAGTGAAAAAAAGTGAAGGCATGCCATGTAGCAAAAAACATAACTCCCCGAAGAAGCCATAGCGCGGTATTGCCTGCTGGTAACTGATAATAAGAGTAATTGATGACGCTCCAGCAAACAGTGATTATCGCGAAATAAAAAAAAGCTCGATTTGTCATCGAGTGAGTGTTATTAAAAAGAATAACAAAACCAAGCAAACCAATACCCGCGACTGCAATGCCAACGGATAACAGGTCAAGATTTAGAAATGTGTTCATAGTAGTTAGGGCGCGTTGACGATAATAGGCACCCGACGGAAAGACACCGCGCTTGGCGTTGCACCATAGCCAACACGAAATATGAGGAGTGGCTCGCCCGAGCCTTTCAGATTTTCATGGATTTGAGAATATGCTTCTCTTACTGACGCACGTTCTACGATGGAAAAAGGTACGGAGGAGTCATGTTCTAAGGTACGCGCGAGAAACAATATGCCGGTTACTATTTGGAATGACATGCCACGCGCGGCGGCAGCGAGCCAGACCCTCTCGAGCAATCGTCCTGCTTCAATATATTTCGCGCGATCAAATTGATCGATGGTAATTACTCCGAAAGCAGAAGCGCTCGCATTCTGTTTCGCATTCATTTCAGCAATCATGCGCGGGAAACCGATTTGTGCGAGAAAGTTCGCCACAGGCCAATGCCGTAATGCCTTGAAAAGAAGTTGTGGTGGTGGTGGTAGTTCAAGGGTTTTTATATAGAGACCGGGCTCTCCTTCATTATTACGCTCCCTTGACCAAAGGATACTTTCGAAAAAAAGTTTGTGGAGCGGTTTGTTTTTAAGAGCTATTTCTTCCATGGTCGTCAGTGCGCGCGATATGCGAGCCATCGACTCGACAGCTTCAATAAATATGAGGAATATGCCTTCTGCCTTCCCTGCCGCATCAAGTAAAGCCTGTCGGTCATCAGTGGTTATCGGTACTTTCTTGTATGCCTTGCGGTTCGAGTGTCGGAGCGGGATCGCCTTTTGCAGACTTCTTTCTATCCCTGAGAGCTCGCCGCCCTTTTGTAAAACGAGTGCCGCGGTAAGCATGTCCTCGCCACCGTAGTGTATCTCAGGAGTAAATCCTGACATTTTCGCTTCAAGCTCGGCATTCTGAATGGCGGCACCAAACGCGATGAGTGTTCCACTGTCGTCGATATTAAACAGTGCGTTGT
>DAICZX010000014.1 GCA_027310925.1 Candidatus Parcubacteria bacterium | reverse complement strand
TGTGGGGGCCGCTTACTGATTTCTCATAGGCCTTGGTATTTGGCTTCGCGTTAATAATCAATTCGACCGCCTGTACTAGAAAAGAACCCACGGTGCGTGCCTGAAGTTGCGTCATATCTGTCGACTGAACAAAGACATAGGATGTGGACGTACGCATGGGAGTAATCATGTCTCACCCTTAAGCACCTTTCGAAGCGTATCCTCCGAGATTTCAAAGGGTTTTTTACTCTCCGTCTGTGGTTGAGGCACGGGTGCTCTCTCCTGCACCGGCACCACATTCTCCCTCGGAGGTTTCGATACTGGAATAGCGGCAGGAGCGGAAAATTGGTCGTTTTTGGCAAGCACTGTACCGAGGACTCCTTTGAGAGCATGTTGGTGCTGTGTCTTACTCTTACTGATCTCTGCAGAATTCTTCGTCGTTATCGTGCGCAAAATTGATTTAAGATCTTCAACGCTTTTCGTCGCGACAGGCGTCTTAATCACGACAACTGGCTGGGGAGAAGGCGGCCTCAGAAAATCCGTTCTTTGACGAACGGGTGGACCGAGAGGCCTCTGCGGAATAACTGGTCGTAACGGCTCGTCTCTCGACTGCCTTACTTCTTCTCGTTGCATAGGCGCCGCCCGTTGCACCGGCTTCTTACGCATGCGCGCATCGGGTGGCGGTGCAGAAGACAGGCTCTCGGCTAGTTCTTTCATGATCGCGTTCTCGATGTTCGTACGTGATGTAGCAAATGCCGCACGTGAAGCGGCGATGACTTCTTCATGGTGTGATACTGGCGGCATCTCGATCGGCGGAATAGTCACCGCAGAAAAAGGCGCCGACCCGACACCGTCTATCATGAGCGAAAGATATATTTGCCGCTTATCAAGGCTCACGACATCCTCTTTCGTAAATTGCGGCATAAAAATAGTCTCGAGTACTTCGGCATCAAAAGGCCCGACTCGAAAGACAACGGTCGTACCGACGTTACCGAAAACGGCATCACGAACCTCTTCCTCCATCTGCTCTATGTATTGATGCGCGATAATGAGATTCAACTTATATTTGCGTGCCTCGGATAAAATCTCCGCAAAGGTCTTATTCGCAAAGTGTTGGAATTCATCAACATAAAAATAGAAGTGTGGGAGCGCGGCAAGCTCGTTTGCGGGAAGACTTGCTCTACTCATCGCGGCAAGAAATATGCGTGTTGTGAGCATTGAGCCGAGTAAACGCATGTTGGTTTCCCCCACGAGACCTTTGGAGAGGTTTATGATGAGTATCTTCCTTTCGTCCATCATTGTGCGGATGTCGAACGAAGACTTCGGCTGGCCTATGATGTTTCGAATAAGTGGGTTGCCGGTAAATTGGCCGACTTTATTCTGGATGGCGGGCGTCGCCTCTTGCGTATACCGATCGCCGTAATTAGCAAACTCTTTTGTCAAGAAATCTTTAACGACCGGGTCCTTCACGTTATCAATGACCCTCTTTCGGTAGTCTTTGTCGGTATACATACGGTTGACACCAAGTAGAGTCGCGCCTGGGTATTCAAGGAGCGCGAGTAGCGTGTTTGTAAGAATGTACTCCATACGTGCACTCCAAGCGTCCTCCCATATTTTCTTGAAAGTTGCCATGAGTCCAGAAACAACAAGATGGCGTCTGTCATAACCAACGTCTTCCATTACGTTAAACGCAACAGGGTGTTCCATATCGAATGGAGCAAAGTAGACGACGTCCTTGATGCGTTCCTCAGGAATATAGTCGAGGAGCCGCTCGACAGTCCCTCCATGTGGGTCAATGAATGCGAATCCTTCACCGTTTCGTATATCCTGAATCGCCATGTTTTCAAGCAGGGTCGACTTTCCCATTCCTGTTTTACCGATGACATACATATGACGATCACGATCCTTTGCCTTAATGCCGAAAGGAACGTGTCTCCCACGTGCATCAGTCGCCGCAAAATATGTAATTCGCTCTGGATTTTCCATCCACTTGAGTATAGCAAAAAGATGCGGGGCTTTGCCCTTGAGATACGTTTAAATTGGAGATACGCCGCGCGGTTCTTGTGGCATCGCTTCTGAGGAAGGATCTACTGTTCCTGGCGTTACTGCCGTAGCGGGGGAAACTTTTGTCCGTGACAGCATGTCACGCGCTTCCTGCGCGCGAATTGCAAATCCAATACCAGATACACATACACCGAGAATGACAGCAATGAGGGTACGGAACGCTATTGGAAGCCCTGAGAATGGGGTCAAAATAATAAGAATGCCGATGAGTATAAGTGTGCTGGTGCGGGACATAGGTAAAGTATATCAAGGCACTACGATGACGACAAACTCTCCACGCACGTGGTCAGGATACTTTAGAAAGTATTCCTGCACCTCTTCAGTGCTTCCTGAAATCACTTCCTCGTGAATTTTAGTGAGTTCGCGCGCAATGATAACGCACAATGGATTAAATGCCTCAAATTCTTTCAATAATTTCAATATGCGATGTGGCGATTCGTAGAGCACGATAGGAATTTTACTTACTGCAACCTTTTTGAGAGCGGTCTGACGCCCTTTCTTGTGCGGCAAGAACCCAAGAAATGTAAATTCTGTTGTGCCAACCCCCGCAATAGAGAGCGCCGCGGTGAGTGCGGATGGTCCTGGTATCGCCTCAATAACCGAGCCAGACAATCGTTCTCGCACCTTCCCAATAAGACGTGCACCTGGGTCGGAGATCCCAGGCGTTCCTGCATCGCTTACAAGAACGACATGCTCCCCTGTTTCGAGCCGTGCGATTATTTCATCCGTTTTTTTTATTTCGGTTGCTGCGTCAAGTCGATGCAGTGGTTTCTGTATGCCATAGTGCGCGAGCAATTTAGAGACGATACGTGTGTCCTCAGTATAGACGACACCACACTCTCGAAACATGCGCAGTGCACGCAATGTTATATCCTCTAAATTCCCGATGGGTGTCGCAATGACCGAGAGTGTTCCCATATTATTTCCATGCCACGAGCGCATCAGCAACTTTATAAATATCGCCAGCGCCCATTGTCATAATGATGTCACCTGTACCGGCTTCGTTGAGTGCGCGTTCGATAGCATCAAATGAATCGAGTGCCGTCGCGTCCGTACCTGTCGCACGGATATGCTCAGCGAGCATCTCGTTTGAAATCGTGCCGTCGTCCACCTCGCGAGCGGCGTAAATAGGCGCGATGAACACACGATCAGCATCGCTAAACGAAGTCGCAAATTCACCGAGTAGATCACGCGTACGACTGTAGAGGTGCGGATGGAATGCGATAAATATTTTTCCTTTCGCTTTCGTGCGAAGCGTCTTGAGGGTTACGCGAATAGCTGTCGGATGATGTGCATAATCATCATACACATCGGCACCACGGGCCGTAACACCCTTGTATTCAAATCGACGCCAGGTTCCCTGAAATGCCGCGAGCGACTCGATAATTGTAGCGTCCGAAATATGCGGCAGTATTGCACGCGCAGCCGTTGCGGCCGCGCGTGCATTCATCTGATTAAACTCACCCTGCAGATTGAGCTTGTATGTAGGTTCACTCATGTAATCGACAACGCGCCCCTTTGCACTCGTGAGAAGCGGCACAATATCTTTATTACTAAGATCAGTGATAATGACACCGTTTTCAGGAACACATTCGATGGCACGTTGGAATGTTTTTTTGAGCGCCTCCAGCGAAGGAAACCAGTCGGTGTGATCCCATTCGAGATTCGTAATGATAAGCACTTGTGGCGAGAGCTCAAGCAGGTGATCACGATATTCACATGCCTCGACAATAAGAAGATCAGACGTACCGAGTATGTAATTCGAATCAAAATCTTTTACGATAGATCCTACGATCGCGGTTGGTGACGCCCCGCCATCGCGCAGTATGCGCGCAAGCATGCCGGTCGTTGTCGTCTTGCCATGCGTACCTGCGACCGCAACCGTTCTCTTCCTTGTGGAGATCTTACCGAGAGCCTCAAAGTAAGATTGTTGTGGTACACCGCGCCGACGCGCTTCAATACGCTCCACATTGTCAACGTATGCCGCATCAGTATGAACAACCAATTCCGTATCTCTGGGAATATTCTCCGCCTTGTAACCTATTGTAACTGGAATTCCGAGCCTCTCGATTGTTTTGAGGGTCGGAAACCAGGTACTGTCAGACCCTGTTATCCGTATGCCCTCGTCTGTCATAAGTTGGGCGAGTGCCGACATACCCACACCGGCGATGCCGATAAAATGGATCTTTTTTGGTGCAATTATGTTTACATTCATACTATTTTCTTACTGAAACCGGTGGCAATGAAAACATGAAATCACCTCTTTTTTCTTAAAATAGGGAGTGAGGATGTATTCTTCCATATATACCATTATTTATTTACC
>DAICZX010000003.1 GCA_027310925.1 Candidatus Parcubacteria bacterium | reverse complement strand
TATGTAATGTATTATTACATATAGAGAGATGTTCCTCACTACCTGAAGGAGAGATTATAATGAAGATTAACCCACTCAAGAGCCAATTGCTCGGGCTAATCCTGAGCTTGTTTGCCGGAGTTGAGGCTGGTTATATTTCTTGGTGGTTCTTCACTGAGAAATTTTACTATCACAAATTCGGCTCATTCGTCGGAACGGTTCTCGGTATTAGTATCGGTGGTATCGTTGCCTTCAATGTTTTTACGAAGCACCAACGTGACGTACCCTGGAATCATGAGGGTACGATCTGCCTCTTTGGTAAGAGAACCGAGGTAAAATGTTCTGCAGGAAGATATTGGGTTCCCTGGTTCTGTGAAATCCACACTGTTAATATAGACCCGGACAAACCCATACCACCACTGGCGGCGAAAGTTGTTATATCGAAAGAGACATCGAATCTTGTGCGAACTATAATGATCGTAATCGCAATCGTTCTGGGGATTAACGCCATCCAACGAAATAGAGGAGATGGAAAGAATATCCCGATGGCTCATAAGGCCATTCGGATTGCTCCAAGTGAGTGTGACCTAACTCGCGCGACATATCTACACACCCTTCATGTACAGGCGGATGGGTCTACCAAGATAGTGTCTATTCCAGAAGGAAAGAACGTCTGCTTTGAAGCATCATTCTGGGATAACCTCGAACGTCTTGGGTATAGAACCTCCGATGGGGTTGGCCCTGAGAAGTTATATAGGTGTACTCAGGAGGAGGTCGCTTCGGGCACATGTAACGAACGTTTTGGAACTACGTTCCAATTTACACCGGGAAAGGGCGTGCCTCTCCCGAAATACTGGTTCGTGAATGGCACGTAAATTGTATTGATTGAGACCGCCCAAAACGAACGGCGGTCTTTTTCTTTATCATTCTTTACCAACTGTTATTTTCTATGGCGCTGACTGATGTATCGGCAAGAGAACATTCTCGATTGTCGACTGACCATTTGGGCTTAAATTAAACGATCCAATAGCCATATCAATGATGCCGTAGGCGCCGAAGATAATGGCGAGTCCGACAAGACCCCAGAGAATGGCTTTGCGGCCTTCCTCTCGTTTTGTAGCGTCCCCTGCTTGTCGAATGAATTCGAATACGCCCCAGATAAATAAAATAAAGGCAGCGGCGGCCAGAAGTAAGATAATCGGATTAATTATCTGTGCAGCAACCCTTCCAACAAACGCGTAGAGGACGGACATCTATCCGCCGATCTGAACTCCTGCTTTAGGCGTACCGCCCGTAATGCCAGAGTTGTTACCGAAACCGGCCGTACCAGTAAGAATGTTTACAAGACCCCAGATAGAAACCATTACGAAGAAACCAATAAGACTGTACAGCATGAGATTCTTCCCTTTCGCTTTCACATCATCACTGTTAGCGCCAAGAATGAATGTGGAAAATGCGCCCCAAATAAAAACAATAAATGCTATGGCAAATATGACCGGGACAATGACGTTATTGATTGTGTTGATGACGAAATTACCAACGTCCGATACATTATTGATCGCAGCAAACGAGATGAGAGGCGATGCAAATACCGCAAGGGTTCCTAAAGATAAAGCGAGAGATTTTTTCATAATGTCGATAAATGAGTAACGAAGTAATTATAGTGTTTTTGTGAATTAGGTCAACCGGATTCTACGCCCTATGTGGGGATAGCCTACAACGTCGGATACGGAGGCGCATAACCGCCCGACGAAAGGCCAAGCGTACTCCCAAGGAGTCCCACGAGTCCCCAAATTGAGAAGATGACGACAAAACCGATGATACTCCACAGAACGAATTGTCTGCCATTTGCGCGTTCAGTTTCATTCGTTGCGCCTAGAAAAAAGTACTTGTACACGCCATAGAGAAAGAAGATAAATGCGACGGCAAGCAGCACTGGCGCAATAAGACCATTGATGATGTTAATGAAGCTTTTGGAATAACCCTGCAAATAATAGGTGTTAATACCACTAGAACTGGGTGGATTGGAAGAAACTGGAGTACAGACTGTTGGTAACCCGATATAACCTGCCGGACAAGGTCGCAAAGCGGCGAGTGAGATGGCGGGACCAACCGCGATGCCGACCAGAAATAATCTAGCAATAAGAATTGGTATAGGCGCTAAACGTTTCATATATAGGCTAATACGTTGGGTACGATACCGGTAAGGGTGGCGCCGTATAGCCGCCAAGTCCAAATGTATTTGCGACAACGTTCACGAGCCCCCAAAGCGATACCATCACCACGAAGCCGATGATACCCCAAAGAATGAGGGTGTGCCCTTGAGTGACCGCTGCTTCATCCCCTTTACTCCATATATACTGCTTAAATACGCCATAGAGAAAAACCAGAAATGATATCGCAAAAATGAGCGGAACGAGAACCTCATTGATGAGGAAGAGAATGGTATTTGCAAGCTGACATATACTGCTCGCACCGCAACTATTACCAATGCCAATACTTACGGATATTTGAAGGGCAAATGCAAATGCCGGCAGGGCAAATGCCGAGAATAGAACAAGGGAACGAATAATAGATTTCATATGCACAAAGTATGCCACATCATGCGGACGGTGCGATACCAAGCGTGGATAACAGTATGTTCAATATACCCCACACCGCAAAAAGCACGACCATCCCGATTATCCCCCAAAGGATAAACTGCCTACCTTCTTCCCGTTTCGCCTCTTCCCCGCCATGGATAAAGAAATAATTCACAACACCCCAGACAAAAAAAATGAATGCAAGCGTGAAAATAACCGGTGCGACGACCGTATTAAGGATACCAATAATACCAGTCGTGCCACTCCCGACAAAATCTTTGAAGCTTGTGCCGCCGCTTAAGTTCATATTTAACTACCACCTGTAAGAGCGGTTACCGTCGCTTGGATACCCATGGCTATCGCCTGCGCTCCAAGAAGCACCAAAGCGCCAACAACGGTCCAGAGAAGCATTCCTCGTGCTTCTTTTATCTTCTCAGGAGCACCTTGCGCCGCAACGAATTCATAACCAACAAATACCAACATTAAAACAATGACGATTGAGCCTATGAGTATGACAAACTGTAATATTTTAAGAAGAAATGCGCTTAGGCAACTACCATTGCCTGCACTACAATTGACTCCACTCAACGGATTTATGAGGGTAATGCTTGTGCCGGGAGTAACATTATTACTAGGGTTTGGGCTACTGATCGATCCTTGGTTACTACCGGTCGGTGACAGATTTTGGCCACTTGTCGGCGATATATTTGCTGCTCCGACACATCTAAATGGACCTCCTTGAGGCATATCGCAAGTCTCACCAGCCGGACAAGGCTGTGAAGCATCGCAATAACTACCTATAGCAGCGTGAGCAGTCATAGGTGTGATACCCTTCGCCAAGAAAAAGAGCATGAGGAAGATAGGTACAAAATGAAGTCTTGTCGCAATCCGGCGAATAATGGTGGGGGTGTATGTAATCATTGCTGTTGCAGGTAAGAACTCAAGGCCTGCTCTGCGGAAGAGAGCGCAACACTGACCGAAGAGCGGCCGCTTATCACATTTCCAATCATACTCGAAAACACCGAATCGGTATCGGTCGGTGCTGGGGACAGCCAACCGTTCGCATAGAGCGCCTCGGCATAGGCGACAGCACCGACTGGATCGGTAGGAGGTTGCTCGAGCTGATTGAGAGTTGCGGGTGCGAGACCCGTTGCAGCGGCGGCGGCGACCTGTTCAGATGAGTTTGAGAAAAGCCCCGCAACTTGATACGCACCCGAGGAATTCCCCGCGCCATGTGGAATCATAAATGCGTAAACAAGACCATAAACATTTTTTGTAGTTGCAGTTGCTGGTTGTGGTACCGGAGTAACGTCGAAATCAAGATTCGGGTTCGCTTGCGTAAAGAAACGTGCTTCGGACGCATACCCGAGGTAAAGCGCGAGGTCACCTGCGAGAAATGCTTGCTGTGAATCAGGCAGCGAGGCGTTCCAGGTGTATGAGACTTTTGAGGGGTCGGCGAATTGGGTATAAAACCCAATGACCGATTCTCCTGGAGGTACTCCGCCTGAAGTTCCACCCGCACCAAGATCAGCAGTCAAACCGCCGCTCGGCGCATATAAAGAGATTGGAACACCTGCCTGCAAGAACAGTGTGGAAAGTATCCCGCGAGCATCGTGAATATTGTCGTATGTGCCGAGCGCGATAAGGCCACGCGTAACTTGTTGTGCAGGAGTAAGAGATGCAACGTTTGGTACGAGCCCCATCAATGCCTCCCAAGTCGAAGGGGGCTTCGCTATGCCACTGGAGGAAAGAATCGTGTGATTTGAATACAACACAAGTGGATCAACAAGAAATGGTACGCCATAGTAACCACCACCCGGAACAGCAAAAAGGGCCCCTTCTCCAACAAATGTATTTACGAAAGTACTTGTGGGAAGTGTCGCTGCCGGAATTGGTATAAGATATTTCGAAATTGACGTGAGTTCTTCCTGCGAAGCCAAAATGAGATCCGGGGCGTTACCCGTCGCAATTGCGGCAGAAAGATCATTCGGCAAGGTGGACACGTCTTCCTGAATGTATGAGACATTCTTAACTTCTTGGTTAGTTTGCCCTACTTCGGTGAGAAAGCTTTGCATCTCCGATTTTGGTAATGTCCCCCAGATGACGACGGTGCCGATAGCATTGCTATTATTCGTGTTACCCGTATGCGTTGTGAAAACAAAAAGTCCGATTATCGCTCCAAAACCGAAAACAGCAAATAGAATTCCTTGGAAAAGAGAGATTTTCATGGAGCGATAAAGATAATTCCGTAATGATGCGGACCCGCACGAAACGATTTCACCTTATGAAAGCCGCCGTTGATGAAAAAATCCTCGGTTTCGTGTTCGGAAACGACTTTCTCATGCGCTGGACCCATGCCGCCATAACTACCTGCCCAATCGATAACCATGAGTTTACCGCCTGATTTTAAAACGCGTTTTATTTCTCCCAGACATCCGAAACGATTCTCGACTTGGAAAAGCGTGTTGGCGAGAATGATGGCGTCAAGCGATGCGTCTCGCAAATGTGTACCGCCCAGTTTCTCCATGTCACCCCATAACGTCTCAATAGTTCCCTGGTGACGTTCATGGGTATTTAATTTCAGATGCTTCAAAACATCCTCCTGTATATCAATCGCGTAAACTTTGCCAGTCATCCCGACAGCAGCGGCAACGGCACGCGCATAATGACCCGACCCTGCGCCAAAATCTCCGACCTTCATACCTTCGCGCAAGCCTAGTTGTAAGACGTTCTCTTGTGGATTACTGAACGAGGCGCTCATGACTATAAAATAACACACATACTAACCGTTGATTGCACAGTCAACAGCACAAAAAAGCTGCGAAGAAACCGATTTGTCGTATGTGCGTGTTCACTGCACATACATATTCTAACGTCTCACCGATTCACTGTAGCGATCAAGATCAATGCCTGAGAATTTCCTCTCTCCGAGATTCATTAAATATATAACATCACAACGATACCATGCTGGCAATGGCGTCGCCATCACGCATTTTCATAATACGAACACCTTGAGTGGCGCGAGAGAGCATTGAGATTTCAGAAACTGGTGTGCGAATTACTTGCCCCTTCTTCGAAACAACAACGATCTCTTCACCATCGAGATTACCCGTGATAACC
>DAICZX010000042.1 GCA_027310925.1 Candidatus Parcubacteria bacterium | reverse complement strand
CCTTGGGGGGGTGTGGGGAAACTTTTTTGGAAAGTCGATTGGGCGGCGAAATGGGTTGCCCAGCGTGTCGATATTGAAGGTGGGGGCAAAGATCACTCGACAAAAGGGGGATCACGCGACGTGGCGAATCATATTGCCCGAGAGGTGTTTGGCTACGAACCACCCTTCGACATCCCGTATGAATTCTTCCTCACTGGAGGGAAGAAGATGTCCTCGTCAAAAGGTCATGGCAGTTCTGCGAAAGACATGGGTGACCTCTTTCCGCCAGAGATTTTCCGTCTTGCGCTTATCGGAAAAGATATTCGTGAACAGATCGATGTCGACCCATCAGGTGAATCAGTACCGCGCCTATATGACTGGTACGACGAACTTGCTGAGAGTGTGCGCGGAGGGTTTGCCGATGATCGTTCACGCCTCTTCGCACTTTGCGAACTCCCAGAGAACCGGGCGGCACTTGCGGTTCCGTGGGAAATGCGGTTTCGCGAAGTGGCGTTTATTGTGCAAATGCCACATCTTTCTCTCGTGGAAGAGGCAGCACGCGTAAAGGGTAGCGCGCTGACTGAAGACGAATCGCGCGTACTTCAGGAGCGGGCACAATATGCAAAGTTCTGGCTCGCAACCTATGCACCCGAAGAATTCAGATACAAATTACAGGAGACGTTACCAAACGTGTCGCTTTCAGAGACACAAAAGAAGGCGCTTATGATGCTTGCTGATTTTTTGCAAGGGACAGAACGTTCAGGTGAGGCACTTCACGCTCGACTTCACGAAATGAAAACTGAAATTCCCATACAACCGAAAGATCTCTTTCAGGCGATTTATCGCGTACTTCTTAATCGAGACTCGGGTCCCAAGGCCGGTTGGTTTCTCGCCGGTATTCCACGCGATTTTGTCATCAAGCGTTTGATAGAGGCGATGCAATAGTTTCCAAAAATAGCACATATCGAATATTTCGATATTTTACAATCGAAGAGATTCTCCCGTGACCCCTGCTATAGGGCAGCAGATCAATGTGTCGTCAGGGAATAGGTGTGGATAACTTTACACGAAAAGTGGGGGAAAGTGGTATATAATCCAGAAATGGTTGATAAAGTGGGAAATAAGAGTGGTGGCTTGTTCCCCGACCGCTTAACCAACTTCCATGTTCCTCGGAGAATATCTACACACTTTTGATTCAAAAAATAGGATTTCGATTCCTTCGAAATTTCGGAAGGAACTGGGCCGTGTCGTTGTGATAACGCGCGGCCTTGATCATTGTTTGTACGTCTATTCGCGCAAGGCATGGGAGAAGCAGGCGCGGGAATATGCAGCCGAGGTGAACGGGAGTGCCGCACGTCGTGGTCTCGCACGGCTCTTCCTTGCTGGTTCTTCCGAGGTTGACGTTGACGGTTCGGGCCGTGTGCTGATCCCTGAACATCTAAAGTCATTCGCGTCGATTTCGGAGAAAGCAGTTGTTGCTGGTGTTGCCGATCGGGTCGAGATTTGGGAAGAGGACGCGTGGAAAAAATATACTGCCGAAATTGAGCGGGATGCCGATACATTCGCCGAGAAAATAGGCAGTATCCATTGATATGGGGAAAGTCCGTCATGACAGCGTACTTATGAACGAGGTGTTTGCCACACTTGCAGTACGACCGAGCGACATTGTTGTTGATGCAACGATTGGTGGAGCTGGGCACTTCGCTACGCTTCTTGCCGCACTTGGCGAGGGGGGCGGCATCGTTGGGATCGACGCCGATACCGCGGCGGTCGAGCGAGGGCGTATGGCATATGCTCTTGATCGTCGGCCTGAACGTCCTGTTGCCCACTTAGTAAATGACAATTTTCGTAACCTCGCGCGTATTCTTGAACGTCTCGGGATCGCCCCGGTCGACAAAATACTTTTTGATCTTGGATGGAGCGGTTATCAAATCGTCTCATCTCGTGGATTTTCTTTCAAAAACGATGAGCCACTCCTCATGATGTATGGAGATGGCGGAGTAACGGCAGCCGATATCGTGAACAGCTCTTCTGAGGCAGTGCTTGCCAACATACTCTTCAAGTATGGCGAAGAACGTTTCGCACGAAGTATCGCACGTTCGATTATCGTGGCGCGTACTCGCGAACGTATCCTTACAACGGGTGCGCTTGTTACTGCGGTTATTGCAGGTACACCACGTTGGTATCAGAAACGGAGGATTCATCCAGCAACGAAAACGTTTCAAGCACTTCGTATTGTGGTTAACGATGAAATCGAAAGTCTACGGGAAGGCCTCATGGCGGCGCTCAGCGCACTTGCCCCTGGTGGTCGTCTCGCTGTCATTTCTTTCCACAGCATTGAGGACCGTATAGTGAAAACTATATTGCGTGATGCGGCAAATGCCGGATCGGGATCATTGGTGTCGAAAAAACCAATTACGCCTTCGCGTGCAGAAATCCACGCAAACCGTCGTGCGCGGAGCGCGAAATTACGTGTATTTGAAAGGAGTACCACTGAGCCTGGCTCAGAATCAACTAGCCAAACTTCTCCTTATATGCTCTCCTATGTCTAATACTCACAAACATTTCCAGTTTTCCCTCCTTTCGTTTTGTTATATCACGGTTGGTGTTCTCACAGTCACTTACATAGGACTCATTGCTGTTGTCATGAGTTATGCGGCGCTTACGGTTGAGTTTTCCCAATCAGTCAAAAATGATGAAGCGGCGGTTGCAATGCTCGAATCACAATACCTTACTTCGGTGGCAAATATCACGAATACAAATTACAGTGCGGAGGGATATGCGCCGCCAATTGCTCAAATATTCGTTCCGGCGACCGCTGTTACTGCATTGCGCTAAAATGAGCTATGCGCGCGCAGTTTCGTAAACGTATTCGCATCGTCCTTGCCATCATCATATTAATTGCGCTAGGTATCTTTATTCGTCTCTACTTTCTTCAGATTGTGCATGGACAGGAATATGTACAAAAAGCGAACCAACAATTTGCATCTGGCGGAAGTGGACTTTTCGATCGTGGTTCTATTTATTTTACACGTAAAGACGGTACACTTATTTCTGCGGCAACGCTCGCTACAGGATTTCTTGTCGCAATAGATCCGCAGGAGATCGTTGACGCTGAGGCCGCTTATACGGCTATAAATTCTATAGCGTCTTCAACGATGGTTACCCATGCCGCATTCCTTGCTGACGCTGCAGATAAAACTAAAGTGTACGTAGAGGTGGCATACCATCTCTCGGACGCAAACGGGAGTGCACTTGCTACCCTTGCTATTCCTGGTGTACAGGTATTGCGTGAGACTTGGCGATATTACCCTGGCGGATCGCTTGCGGCACAATCCATAGGCATTGTCTCTGACGGATCTGGCAATATACCTACTGGCCAGACTGGTCTTGAGGCGACATACAACAGTGTTCTCTCGCGTTCAGGTGATGTGCTCCATAAAAATTTCTTTGCAGAACTTTTTTCGAATGCCGGTAGTTTACTTGCCAATACACAAAATGCGAACGAAGGCGATATAGTAACGACAATCGAACCCGAAGTCCAAACACGGCTGCAGGATGATATCACTAAGGTAAACCAGAAATATTCAAGCGAAGGTTCTGGCGGGATCATCATGGATCCAAAGACTGGCGCAATCTACGCGATTGCATCATACCCAACATTTGATCCGAATAATCTCCAGAATCTCGATCCATCATTACTGGTAAATCCGCTAGTTGAGAATGTATTCGAGTATGGTTCGATTATGAAACCAATAACAATGGCATCGGCGCTTACCGCTGGTGCAGTGACACCCCAAACAACATACAATGACACTGGTTGTATTCAAGTCGATGGTGACCGTATATGTAATTGGAATCTTAAGGCATACGGTGTCATTCCGATGTTGACCATCATTCAGGACTCACTGAATGTCGGAGCGTCATGGGTTGCGGAACAACTTGGTCAGTCACGATTTCGGCAATATTTCACAAATATATTTGGACAAAAAACGGGAATAGATTTGCCACACGAAACTGATGCACTTCTTGCAAACTTATCGAAACCGCAGCAGATATATTATGACACAGCCTCTTTTGGTGAAGGGATTGCGGTGACTCCTATACAAATGATTCGTGCACTTGCTGCTGTAGCGAATGGCGGCATGCTCGTACGACCCCATCTGGTTTCAAACATCATCCTCAATTCAGGAGCTTCAAAACCTGTTAATTGGGGAAGCGGAACCAGAATTTTTTCGGTGGCAGCAGCACGAGAAACGACCGTTATGATGGATGCCCTTTGGGATAACGCACTTAAGGTGAATGGCATTTCTGCGAAAATCCCTACTATGTCAGTAGCCGCGAAGACTGGTACAGCGCAGTTACCGACTCCCACGGGTACTTATTATAAAAACAAGTTTTTCAACTCCGAGGTCGCTTTTTTCCCATCGTTCAATCCAAGATTTATCATCCTTCTCTATACCAAAGATCCGAAAAACGTTATATACGCGGAACAATCCCTCTCGACTTCATTGCTTGACCTAGTGCACTTTCTCATTAATTATTATGCAGTACCCCCTGATCGCGGCGTCGCAACTACAACCGTTCCATGAAAAATTTTTTTAAATCCATTGTTGTTTTCAAGCTCGCATTTCTTGCCCGGGCCGTTGTGCATCGCTAGCGGCCACATATCGTGATGATAAGCGGGTCGGTAGGGAAAACGTCGACGAAAGATGCCGTTGCCGTGGCACTCTCCACACGATTTCTTGTGCGCAAAAGTGAGAAGAGTTTCAATAGCGAATTTGGCGTTCCGTTCACTATTTTTGGTGTGGAAAGCCCATGGGGTAATCCACTCGCATGGTATTCGGTTATGAAAAGTGCTCTCGGACTTCTCCTTCTCCCAAACCATTATCCAAATATGCTTGTACTAGAAGTGGGAGCGGATCGACCTGGCGATCTTGCTCGAATGTTGCGCATTGCGACACCAAACGTTGTCGTGATAACACGACTGCCTGAAATACCCGTGCATGTCGAGGCATACGCTTCACCCGAAGCGGTACGAGAGGAGGAATTTTCTCCTGCGTATGCGCTTGCTGTGGATGCTCCGCTTGTCATACCGTCTGACGATCAATATGCACTCGACAACGCAGTACGTACACCAGCTCGCACCATTTTATATGGTACTTCGAATAATGCCGTCGTGCGCATCAGTAACGTCGATTTCTTTGAATCAGAAGGGAAAGTAGTTGGCATGATCGCGAAGGCCATCATTTCAGGCGAAAGTCGGGATATCATTGTTCGAGGTTCGGTTGGCAGGACTCAAGTGTTACCTCCTGCTGCAGCTCTTGCCACTGCTTACGCACTCGAAATACCCTCCTCCGAGGCACTCACCGCACTTGAAAAGTATGAGCCGCCACCTGGTCGTGGCCGACTCTTTTCTGGAAAGAATGGATCCGTCATTATTGACGATTCCTACAACGCTTCTCCTGCAGCCGTTGAGGAGTCGCTTACAACCTTGAAAACGTTTCCTCATGCGAAACGGCGTATCGCTATTCTTGGCGATATGCTAGAGCTTGGGCGTTATTCTGTCATGGAACACGAACGTATCGGTGCGCTTGCAGATAGATCGGCCGATATGGTTGTTGCTGTTGGCATTCGTGCTCGCGCATTCGCTGCAACACCGAGAGTCGGTGAGGCATTGTGGTTTGGTAATTCCCAGGAGGCCGCGACAGCTCTTGTCGACATCGTTCGCGTTGGCGATGTTGTATTGGTAAAGGGATCCCAATCGATTCGTACCGAACGTATCGTCGAAGCGTTACTTGCTGATCCTTCCGACGCGGTACGACTTGTACGCCAGGAAGATAAATGGAAACAGAAATCGTAGCGCACATGCCGCGATTCTGGTATAAAATAGTACTTTGGCCCTATCGTCTAATGGCTAGGACAGCGCCCTCTCACGGCGTAAATCGGGGTTCGACTCCCCGTAGGGTCACACTCGAAGTGTGGTTTTATGATGTGCCGCAATATGTCAAGCTCGGAGTAAAAAGCCGGTGGTTCACCACCGGCATAACCGCACGTACTTATTACATCACTACGTCTTCGGGATATCGTCTTTTTCTGGGAATGTGTTTCGTCTTTCGTGTAATGTCGCATCCGCCACTATGCCCGGTATCTTACGAAGAGGAGTAAGAATATCGGTGGCTTGAGATTTGTCTTCAGGTATTGGCGCGAGCGGGCCCTGAACCTCCTTTTCTTCCAGGCGTTTGTCAATCCCAAGTGAATGCATGAGTTTCTTTATCTTCGCAACTGGATCACTATTCATTGGATTGCCCTCCATAGGTCGTATATCTTAAGTATGCCAGGCGGCAACACAGTGTCAACACCAGTTGTGTCGATGATTAGGGTTGCGTAAGCAGAACATCCACAACCGCTTTGACATCGCCACCGTCGGCTTTTCCGTTAAGTTCCCTCATCAGGATGCCGGTGAATTTGCCCGCCTCACCCTTCGTTGAGATACCGAGTTCGGCCATCTTCGTCTGCGCAATCTCGGTGATTTCTTCGCGGCTCATCCGAATGGGCAGATAAGATTCAAGTATAGCGAGTTCGGCCCTTTCTGGTTCCGCGAGATCGCTCCGTGATGCCTTCTCGAATTGCTCGATAGAATCTTTACGTTGGTTGACGGCGCGTTTTATCACCACGAAAGCCTCCTCATCGGTGAGGATCTCATTGGGCATGCGTTTCTTGGCGACAACTTCGTTTGTCATTGCCGTGAGGAGCGATCGGAGCGTTCGGAGTCGTACCTCATCTCGTGCACGGAGCGCGTCTGGAATCGCTTTCTTTATAGTTTCGTGAATAGTCATATGGCAGAGTATACTACAAGCATGAGCATCTTGGATGTCATCTTCATTGTCTTGGCTCTTCTTGTTGTGCAGGGTGTCGGCCTCTATCTCATACTGCGTCGCCGCGAATCCGTTCGCGATGAGGGTGGTATGTTGCTTTTGCAACAGCAGTTGCAGAACCTTGAAAAAACACTTGATGCGCGTGTCTCGGAATCGTCCCGCGCGATGCAAGAGAACGCACATCGCCAATTTTCAGAATCTACCCGGCTCATTAAAGAGATAACGCAGGAGGTCACTTCTGTGAAAGAGATTGGTCGACAGACACAGGGCTTCGCGGAGCAGTTGCAGAATCTTCAGGACATACTCAAAAACCCGAAGCAACGCGGCATCCTCGGTGAATATTATTTGGAAACCGTCTTAAAGAATGTGCTTCCACCTGGGATGTATCAGATGCAGTATCCATTCAAGAATGGCGAGATTGTTGACGCCGCCGTGTTTGTGAGCGATAAGGTTGTTCCTGTTGATTCCAAGTTCTCGCTTGAGAATTATAATCGACTTGTGCACGCGAGCGATTCGGAACGCTCAGCTTTTGAGAAAGCATTCGTGAATGATCTTAAAATGCGCATTCAGGAGACGGCAAAATATATACGCCCCGAAGAAAACACAATGGATTTTGCGTTCATGTTCATCCCTTCTGAGGGGATTTATTATGACCTATTGACTAACAAGGTGGGCAGCGGTGAAGACGAGAATTTAATCCAAAGGGCGGCAGGGAAGTATAAAGTCATCATCGTTTCTCCCACGTCATTCCTCGCGTACCTTCAAACCGTGATGCAGGGTCTTAAGGCGCTTAAGATCGAGAAGAAAGCAGTTGAGATACAGCAAAGAGTGGGGGAGCTAGGGAAACATCTCAGTGCGTATGAGGAATTTTACCGCAAGATCGGTACGTCACTTGGCACGACAGTAAGTCATTACAACAGTGGCTATAAAGAGCTCGGAAAGATAGATAAGGATGTTTACCGTATCTCTGACTCGAGAATTGGTATCGAACTAGAGCTGTTAGAAAAGCCTCTCGCCTCTGAGGAGTAGTTTATATTCCAGGGTGTCGAAATAGGAGTATTTTTTGTGCAAGCCCTTGATTTATTCTATAAGTCATGTTATAGAAGTTCTAGAGAATCTCGTCGAGATTCATATTGACCGGAGGAACTGAAAATGGGTATCGAAATAATATGGTCTAAGAGTATATTTCTGGTCATTCTTCTTCTATTCGTAGGTGCCGCCATTTTCTTCGTGGCCATCGCAGATGAAATGAAGAAAGTTTCCTTCCGTACCCTCTTCCTGTTAATTACCTTCTCCCTTCTTTTATTCACCTCATTTGTGATGGGTAGTTTCGCGGGGAATGGTTTTTTACCAAGAAAAACATGTGCTCTTTCGTCATTCCTAAAAAACGGAAAGGCATACGATATTTATGCCGAAAAGCCGGTGGGGAATAAATATATTT
>DAICZX010000039.1 GCA_027310925.1 Candidatus Parcubacteria bacterium | reverse complement strand
ACTTGGTAGCGTACCGGTTGAATTCCCCTGTCCGTTGTGCGGAGGCCCAATGGAATACAAGCTCGGTCGTGGTGGTGTTTTCATGAGCTGCAAGCGTTATCCCGACTGCATCGGTGCACGAACTGAGGAAGGTGTCGAGCTTAAGGGCGATGAACCTATCGGCCACGACCCGAAAACTGGTGCGCCAATTTATGTAAAGACCGGGCGTTTCGGGCAGTATGTTGAGATGCTGCTCGAAGAGGAAGTCGTGAAACCCATAGAAACGGAAGTGGCAAAAGGGAAAAAGAAACGCGGCCGCCCGAAGAAAGCCACAAAACGTGCGAGCATTCCACCGGGCACCGACCTCGCGACCGTGACACTCGCCGATGCGCTCAAGTATCTCTCGCTCCCGCGCGAGCTCGGCGTACACCCCTCGACGAATAAGCCGGTCTTTGCATCGACTGGGCGCTTCGGCCCCTACGTCGGCAGCGACGGCGAATTCCGCTCGCTTAAACCCGCGATAGGCGACCCGTACACCATCACGCTAGACAAGGCGCTCGCCCTCTTGGCCGAACCGAAGAAGCCGCCGCACGGAGTCGAGATCGTGAAAGAAATCGGCAAGCATCCACGTACCGGTAAATCTCTCGTACTTTATAAATCGAAACAGGGGCTCTTTTTGAAAAAAGGCCTGCGTCGCATCTACCTGCCCGAAGCAACAAAACCAGACGCTCTCACTCCCGCCGAAGCTGCGAAATATTTGATTTGAGTAGTGTTTAATATTTTAAGTTAACTCCCGATAAAAATATATCCCCCTCTACAAAAAGAAAGAGCATCGTCAATACAAAACCGATTACCGCTAAGAAAACACCCCCATCCGTACACCCTGATGGAATGCTTTGTATCCGAGATACAAATATAGAATCGTAATCATTATTGGACCAAAGTACATGACCATGAGGAAAAATGTGGGAGGAATGATTGGATTCGCTATACTAATGCTTATACGGCCACCTAATTGAATGAGAAGTAACAAAAAGCCAATGTACAAATAGTTCTTGTGGTAATTATGACATTTCTCGAGTGTGAGAAAATAAAATGTTGGGTGTATAATGCCCGCTTATGACGACCGTCAAGGAGATTATTGGCGAGATGTCGACACCATCGCCCGAGGATATCGCGCTTGTTGAGAACGCGTACGAATATTCCAAGAAGGCACACGGGGGGCAAACCCGCTATTCGGGCGAGCCTTACTTTACTCATCCAGCAGCTACCGCAAAGATTCTCGCGGAGTATGGTATGGATGCGACGACTATTGCCGCAGGGCTACTGCATGACGCGGTCGAAGACGGCTGCATTTCACGCGCAGATGTTGAAAAGGAATTTGGGAAGGACCTACTTTTCATTGTCGATGGTGTAACGAAACTCGGCACACATAAATATCGCGGCGCAGAACGCCATGCCGAGAGTCTTCGACGACTCCTTGTCGCGACAGCGAGTGACATTCGTGTACTTATCGTGAAGCTTGCCGACCGCAAACATAATATGCAGACATTAAAGCATGTGCCGGAGCACAAGCGTCGTCGCATCGCGCTTGAAACACTTGAGATCTATGCACCTATCGCCGACCGTCTCGGAATTGGGAAAATGAAAAACATTCTCGAAGATCTTGCGTTCCCTTTTGTCGACCCCGATGCTGCTACTCATGTCGCCGAGGTACGTAAATTGAAAACAAAGGAGACGGAAGATGGGCTCGCAAAAGTGCAGAAAGAACTGAAACAACAACTTGCGAAAAAAGGTTTAACAACGTTTCGTACCGACATTCGAATGAAAGGACTTTGGAGCTTACACCAAAAACTGAGAAGGAAACATGATGACATCAATCTCATCCACGACATCGCCGCTCTGCGTGTAATCGTCCCAACCATCGAAGACTGTTACGCAACGCTTGGCACTGTGCATGCCCTTTATAAACCGTTACCGGGAGAATTTAAGGATTATATTGCCTTCCCGAAACCGAACGGTTACCAATCGCTCCATACAACTGTCGTAACGCCAGAAGCAGGTATTGTCGAGATCCAAATCCGTACTGAGGAAATGCATCGACGCGCACAATTTGGTATTGCGTCGCACATGTCTTATAAACAACTAAGGGAAAAGGTAGGGAAACTCGAAGAAAAGGCACAGAAAAGTAGATTTTCATCACTCTCTTTTTCTTGGGTCCGTTAACTTATCCCAACGCTCATGAAGGTCTCTAAAAACGACGGGGAGAAAGCGAGTGTCGCGAAGGTACCTCCCTGGCTTGCCGAGCTTGCTGAAGCACATGCAGAAGTCGTAGGGAGTGAGGACTTTGTTGATGGACTTAAGGAAGATTTTTTCTCCCATCGCGTGTTCGTTTTCACCCCGAAAGGGGATGTTATTGATTTGCCTACTGCGTCGACGCCGATTGACTTCGCCTATGCAATACACAGCGACCTCGGAGACCATCTCCAGGGTGCGAAAGTAAACGGGAAACTTGTCTCTTTTGATACTGTGCTCGGTAACGGTGAGGTCGTCGAAATATTACGACGCGACGGAGCGCATCCCTCGCAAAAATGGCTCGAGATTGCCAGGACATCACTTGCGCGCAGATGTATCCGTTCCGCACTTGGGATGACTGAACCGACGAAAGAATCACGCCGTCATCGTTCGCACCGAGTGAATAGGAGATGAAATCTGCCGAATTATTTCAAACTGTAAAGTCGATTACTGAATACAACCCATCATCATTGGGTTCCTCGGGTGCATCTGGGAGAACAGGGTCAACTGACAATTGAGTAGTGTTCTCGAAAACAGGCGGCGAAACTAACGTGATGTTTCTTTTCTGTAGAGCATTGTTTACAATTCCTATCGATTGTTCAGCGGCAAGCATAGTTGCTAGATGCGAAAGATCGTCTGGCGAAAAGAACTCAATAAGTAAGCGGCCTCCCTCGGCGTTTGTCTCGATAATAACGCGCGTACCCAAAGTCTGGGTTAAAGATTTTTCGATTTCAACCATCTCGGGCGTTTTGCGGTGATGGGGACGTACACGCTCTTGCGCAATTGATCGTGCAATACGTTCTGCGGCACGAACTGGAAGTTTTTTTAAGATTATTTCTCTAAAGAGAGTCTCACGCTCTTCTGGACGATTATTCAGTGCCAAAAGCGGGCGAGCATGTCCTTCATTTATTTCTTTTCCGACAATAGCGCTTTGCATATGTTCGGGGAGGGAGAGGAGGCGGAGACTATTTGAGATATATTCACGGCTTTTACCAATCTTCGCTGCTGCCTCGGCATGCGAGATGCCAAATTCCTCGATAAGTTTTTGAAGGGCTTTTGCCCGATCAATCGCATTCAGGTCCTCGCGCTGGAGATTCTCAATAATCGCGAGTTCGAGTTTCGTGAGGTTACTATCTCCTTGGCGAATAACTACCGGTATTTGCTTGAGGCCCGCGAGCTTTGAAGCGCGGAGTCGTCGTTCTCCAGCAATGAGCTCATACACGCTTTCAAGGCCGCCCTCGGGCTTCTCAACGTCAGTACGACTGACAACAAGAGGCATCAACACGCCATATTGACGAATGCTTTCCGCGAGTGATTTCAGACCCTCCTCACTGAAATCACGACGCGGCTGATATGGGTTCGGAACTATTCGATCAACCTCGATCCAGAAGACCGAGTCATATTTTGTTGGTACATAACGCGTATTATCGTCCATTAGTACAATTCTAACATGATGAAAATATGGTGGCGAAATGGTACTGTGCAATGAAGTGTGCTGTTTGTTAATCGCCGGGATGGCGGAATTGGTAGACGCAACGGATTCAAAACCCGTCGTCGCAAGACATGAGAGTTCGAGTCTCTCTCCCGGCACTATAGTAGAGATTAGATTTTAAATTTGACCCTGTACTTTGACGATGGTCCATACTTCACGGATTAGAACTATCCATATATTTAGAAAGTAACCGAAATTGAATTCGTCTCAAGACTTTACAACTTCCCTACTAGATCAAGACCGGGCTCAAGAGTGTCATCACCTGGTTCCCAAGATGCAGGACAAACTTTCCCTTTGTGTGTTTCAACGTATTGTGCCGCCTGAAGTTTCCGGAGTGTCTCAGCAGCTTTGCGTCCCATCGAGTTATCATTGATCTCCATCGCGCGAAGCATACCAGAAGGATCAATGATGAATGTTCCGCGAAGTGCCAATCCCTCATCCGGCGTTAATACTGCCTCACCACCCTCAACGAGAACACCGAACGCATACGCGAGCTTCCCAGAGGGGTCAGCTGCCATCGGGTAGTTAATTTCTTTAATGCCTTCTGAAGTGTCATGCCACGCCTTGTGCGTAAAAACAGTATCTGAAGAGACCGAGATAATTTCGGCATTGAGCGATTGAAACTTAGGATATAATTTTGCAAGTTCCTCAAGTTCAGTCGGACAGACAAACGTAAAATCCGCAGGATAAAAAACAAGAACGATCCACTTCCCGCGCAATTTCGAGAAGCTCATAGTTGTAATAGTATCCTTCTGATAGACCTCGAACTCGAGATCAGGTACTGCCTCACTTACCTTTACCTGTGAAGTGTAATCACGCACTGCGTCATGGAACTCACCACAATGCTCACAATAGTTACTTTTTGTTTCTTTCATAATAAATTTCTGGTTACTCGATTAAGTTAAACCTATGATACCATTTCCGCCTGATGATGAAACAAATCCTACTTATCGCAGGACCAACGGCGTCAGGCAAATCCGCCCGTGGCGTTAAGGAAGCACTTGCACGCGGTGGCGAGGTTATTTCGGTTGACTCACGGCAAGTATATCGTGGACTCGATATCGGGACCGAGAAAATAACCACAGAAGAGATGCGTGGTATACCGCACCACCTCATTGACATACGTGATCCGAACGAGAATTACTCGGCAGGAAATTTTGTCAAAGATGCAACACGCTTGATTAAAGAGATTTCTACACGCCAGAAACTTCCGATTCTCGTCGGAGGAACACATTTTTATTTTGACGCACTTTTCAAAGGACTTCCGCCACCAACGCCTCTCAACTTGCCGCTACGCCATTCTCTAGAAAAAATTGATACCGAGGGACTCTACGTGCGTGTTCTTCAGCAGGATCCTAAGCGAGCGGCGAAACTCGACCCGCGCAACCGTCGCCGACTTATCCGCGCGCTTGAGCTTATCGAAGCAATTGGGAAAGTCCCTGCACGTATAAGACCCAATTCGACATATGAAATTGAGTGGATTGTCATCGATCCTCCACGTGAAGAATTGCGGCCACGTATTAATGCACGACTCGCGAACGTACTCGCACGCGGGCTCATCGAAGAGGTACGGCGTGTGCATGAACAGGTTGGTAACGTGCGACTCAATGAACTCGGGCTCGAATATCGAATCGTTGGTGAATTTCTACGCGGGGAGCGAGTTGAAGAATCAATCCTTCCTACTCTTTCGGCAAAACTTTGGCAGTATGCGCGACGGCAAAAGGCATGGCTACGCAAACTTCATGAGGAAAATATCATTACGGTAAAACCGTAGCCCTGGGACAAAAACTAAATCCGAGATTCTTGCCACCATAAAATGAATTTACATTAGATGTTGTACCAATACGGTAATTAAGCCTACACATTTCGTTCTGAGAGATGCCGAGGGTCATCATTAGGAACTGTTGCGCCTCAAGTCGGACTTGCCCTAATGGCTCCTCCAAAAGCGCGATAATGAACGAGTCATCTGTACTGTTGTAAAAAATGTTGAAATTAGTCGTTGTGCCGGCCTGACATTGCTGAGCATCAGAGATGCAATAGCCAAGATTTCCCGCGAGAAGGTAGCGACCACTGTTAGCAGTATCTGGAAGTGTAACTCCATTGTGGATAAAATCATTCGTAAGAACCGTTCCGCCATCGGACGCGTTTATAAGCATGGTGCTTGATGATCCAGTTGATGTTGTCGCGACCGAGAATGATTGACTTGACGGGAATAACGCGGAAGTATTCCCACTCGTCTCAGACGTAGAGGATTGTGGTTTCGAGGGAGAAAGAAAGAACAACACAGTCGCAAATATAA
>DAICZX010000072.1 GCA_027310925.1 Candidatus Parcubacteria bacterium | reverse complement strand
CGGCTGCCCTGGTGATGGCATCGTCTACGCCATACGTGCCACCTATCGGCAGCGCATATATCGCTAGTAGCGATGGATACGATCTTTCATTCGCTACGACTGTCTATCCAACCATCCCATTCGGCTTCGCTGTTGTCGGCGTAACTGGGGGCAAAGCCTTTGTGCATAATCCCCGGATTGTTTCCGAATACTCCTGGGCCCATTTCGGCTCGGGTGCCGCACCGACTGTTTATATGAAGCTAAACGCTGCCTATGGCAGCACAGTAACCGCCGCTAACGTTAGCGGTCCGCAGAATTGCACGATGAGCGCAACAGCGCCCGCTATCAGTACGACGACTGCGACGACAATCTACCCAGAACCTTCCGTCTGCGAAAGCTATAATTACGGTTATAACGCAGCGAAAGATTCCTATATGTACGCGACCAATAATAAAGTGACCTCGTCGCTCTGGTGGCTTGACATAGAAGAAGCAAATAGCTGGTCCGCCAATACGGCTGTGAACGATGCAACCATTCAAGGCGCTATCAACTTCTTGAATTCCAAGAACATTCGTGTTGGCATCTATTCGGCACCGCTTATGTGGCAGAACATCGCTGGAAGCGAGTTTATTCCGACTCAGATGCTGCAAGGGAAAACTAGTCCCACTCCGAACTGGTTTCCGGTCGGCATCATGAGCCAGGTTGGCGCTATTAATGCATGCGTTACCGCCACGGGTTTTATTTCAGGTAGTCCCATTTGGATCGTTCAGTATGAAGACAGTTCTACTTCCGTTGACAGAAATATTGCCTGTTAACGGATGTTGCGTGGACCCTTAAATAATAGGTGTGGCAGTGAAGGTATCGAAATTGTCGTTGAAGCATTCATACCCACGCGATTTTTAAATTCCCCAGATGAGGTTTGATGGTGTGAGATTGGAATCACAAATGTTGTCGTAGACGCCGAGGCCGTTCCAATTTCATCAAGTTCATTGAGCTTGAATACCACCGCAGCATGTATTAACACCTGTAGGCGCGTGGTTGCTGACAATGAACTCTGAAATGCCTGCAGTGCGCCCGAATCGTCCTGCTGGGATAGGAGTGCGACACCGTGTGCAGCTGTCTGTACAGCCGAATTGAGATCATCACGTAGGCTTGCCGAAGTAGTGGCGTCCAGCATACTTGAAGCGGCCGCGGTCGCCTTTTCAGAATTGTCGAGGCTGTGGTTCACGATATTTTTCAAATGCGTAAGAAATCCAACCGATATACCACTCATTTCATGTGGTTTATCTGCAGGACTTACAGCCAGAGTTGCAGTAGCAAAAGATCCAAAAGTAGAAATTTGTATGCGAATAGCATTTTGTAGAACTTCAGTAGCTGAAGGGGCAATATGGTGTTGTTTCCCGAGGGTAGCAAGCACTTCTGCATAGCCGCCGAGTGCAGCTGAGAAATCCGCCGCTGCAATGGCGGCACCGCCCCTGTCTTTGTTCGATTGTGCGACAACAGCCGTAGCAGCAGCATTGGCATTTGTAAGGAAACTCGTCGAGAGCTCAACGGCAGTGCTCGTGCTAAGTTTCCCCTCAGCCGCAAGCGCAGCGGCTTCGTTAATGCGACGCTGAGCGAGAGTTATTCGCCAAGATGCTTTTGCGGCGGACGAGAACATAAGGGCTGTATGTAAGGGTTCGATAATATCAACTTTCACTGGATAAAGAGTATCGCCTGGCAGTGTTCCCTCGGCCGCAAAAGCCACACCGCCGCCTACCAAGAGCACAGATACCATCGTAAGGATGGCGATGAAGCGTCGCATATGTGCCTGGATCATCACTTGAACACGGCGGTAGAACGATGGGTGCATCCCGCGTAGCGTTTTGAATGCTGCATAATCCTGCAGCCGCTGCCGCATTATCGTGCGCTTTTCCGAAGGCAAACATTCATCAGTGTGGAGCGCCTCAATTATTATGTGTTCAAATTTTTTCATACGTTGTTATAAATGGATACAAAGCTCGCGCAATCGAGCCACGGCTCGGTGAATACGGACAGAGGCGCTATTCTCCGAAATCCCAAGCACGTGCGCGACTTCCTTTGGAGTGAGATTATCCACATATCGCAATGACAATGCTAAGCGATAGTTTTCAGGTAGTTTTGGGATAAGGGCCCGTACTTTTTCGATCAAAAGTTCATCATCAAGTGTCTCTTCTTTTTCACGGCGGCTGCCGACGGACAACAGGACATTCCCAGAACCGAAATCACTCTCCAAGAGCGTGTCGAGTGAGTCCGATTTAGAACGGCGATACTCATCGATAATAAGATTGTTTAAGACGCGATAGAGGAAAGCCTTCCAATTGCTAATGTCATTTCCTGCACAGATGTGATCCCATACCTTAATGAACGTGTCTTGCGTGAGATCTGTAGCACGATCGCGATTAGAAAGTCGCATGCAGGCGTAACGAAAGAGCGCATCCGCATATTTGTCGAAAGCTGCGAGAAAGAGTGTATCCGGTTTTTCGGGCATGTGCTTAGCCCGTACGCGGGCTATCCAAAGCATACCCTTAACACTCTGTGTTGTCCGCATTGTTGCCGCTACAGCCATGGATTATTGCAAAGGAGGTCCTGCTGGCACGGATACACTCTCACTTGATGCCTACGCACATACCGGAACGGCAATAAGTACAGCACTGTCAGTGCAAGAGAAGCGCGTAAGTTTTGTATTTAAGTGCATCATAATCATATAAGGTTACGACCTGGTAAGAAGGATGCCCTATATTCCATGGACTATAGACGAAGACGTTCAAATACCTCCTCTCTTACGAGCGGTAGATACGAGGTCTATTTTCATTTGGCTCTAAATGAGGTTGTTTTAGTTCAATTCACCTGCAATGAATAGATCTTTCCAGCCAGGTCGGACTTTATTCGATCTCTCTTATATAAGAGGTTATCATTGGTGATAATAGTATTGTATAATCAAATACATAATGAGTCTCGAAACCCCAAGAAAAAAGGAATCATCAGAAAATCCGTTCGTGAATGAAAAACGTTTAGTAAGTGAAGCAATTAATTTTATTAAATCGAATCCAGAGTTAGGAGAAGATGGCATCGGACGATTCCTCGATAGTCTTCAGATAAGTTCTGGTACGAAAGAGGGTATACGTGCGGGTCTCAAAAAGCACATGGTTCAAGAGCAGGAAAATCGGACAAAACAAACGCAAATGAGAGACGAGATGGGGACAAGAGGGCAACAGAGACAAGGGCGCGCAAGAAATGAAGAGGAAAGGTGGCGTGGTGGGTTAAATGGCTGACACGTGTCTCCCTCAGTTGCTTTCCATGTTTGATTGTCCGGGGACTCTTTGTTACTATATACAGTAGTTATTGGCAAATAAAGTAGAGGGCATCATATGACAGTACGTTGTAACATGTCTTTGGGCGTTCGAATCAGGTCCTCTTACAAGGAAAAAAGTGGGGTCACGTTGATTAGGGACCAAGGTGTAATTAATGCGGGTAAAGCCACGCGCTCTCGTCGAAGAGAGCGGAGGATTGGGTGG
>DAICZX010000068.1 GCA_027310925.1 Candidatus Parcubacteria bacterium | reverse complement strand
CACAAGTAGTATAGATTCAAATACTATAATAGCAGATGGATATGCCCAAAGTTTATCACGCAAGAGGCCTATGACCAGGATTAGTTTAATGATGCCATGACTGAAAAGATATAGCGCGGCAAACCAGCCAGAATGCGCAAGAAATGCAGGCAGCGTGTGTTGAAGGTACGTGGCAAGAGGGTCATGCGGATCCTCAATGAGTTCATTTTTTATAAGAACTGTCGCAAGATGGGTCAATGTTCCGGTAAACAAGAGCGCGATACCGCCGAGAACCTCCAATACGCCGTCAAACGCCTTAAGTAAGACGCCCCAAACGAATATTTTGTGGATGAATTTTTCGCGCTGCGTTTCTTTGGGCATAGGAGATATGGTTTCATTATAGCAATTTCTTAGAATGACGCGTTCGGAAAGACAAAATCCACAGTAGTGACCCCGTGCTAATAAGGTAGTCCGCAGAGGCTATATGCTGTGTTTTCTGGAAACACCTGGTTTCCATAACTTCGACTAGAGAGACCTTCGACAGATCGACGAGAGGTTTTGATATAATGATCAATACTTACCCCAATCGAAATGGTTATTGACTACTCTGTACGCCCTCCTGCCTTTGATAGTAGAGAACTTTCACAAAATCGGTGGCGAGGAAATAGACTAACGTAAAAACGGCCATAATGACGATCGACATCACGGGAAGCGAGACGAAGGAGAACCACTCTTGGAATACCGGCACGTAAATGATGGTTAACGAGAACACAAGTGCCGTGAGAAAAGAAGCGTTCAAAAGGTTAGAGGACATTTTTGTTTTCCAGAAATGGTCTCTGTTTCTTATCGCGTAGAAAATAACGAGGGCCTGGAGAGTAAAGAATGCGTATAGACTCGTCTGCACGATTTTTTCCGTTTGCGTATGGATTGCTAGAAAATAAAACAATTCAAATAGCGCTGTTGGTATACCTAGTATGAGCGCTAGGAAAATGAGATCTTTTGTATTTTGCTTTTCTGGCTTTATGACCTCCGCGTCATCAACCGTATCCGAAGAGACGGTAATAAGTGGAATATCGCCAATGAAGTTATTGAGCAGTATTTGCACGGGAAGAAGCGGTAAATAAGCAGAAGATAGATAGAGTACCGACAGGGAGATGAGCATGCCGAAATTATTGAGCATCGTATATTTGATATATTTACTGACATTTACGAAAATCGACCTGCCATATTTAATACCGTTCACGATGACTTCGAGACTCTTGTTCAGGAGCACGATGTCAGCATTCTCTTTTGCGACATCAGTCGCTGTGTTAACGACAATGGCAACATCCGCCAATTTCAATGCTGGAGCATCGTTGATACCGTCGCCCTGGTAAGCAACCACGTACTCTTTTTTCAAAACGCTGATGATATTGAACTTTTGCGTCGGCGATACCCGTGCAAAAACATTTAGACTAAGCACTGTTGTTCTGAATTCTTCAGAAGATAGCCGGTCGAGTTCCTCTCCAACATATACACGATCGCCTTCCTGAATGAGCCCGATTTGTTTGCCAACATATTCAGCGACTTCCCTACTATCACCCGTAAGCATCTTTATCTTGACGCCCAATTTCTCAGCGTGTTGCATGGCGAGTTTGGAACTCGGTCGAAGCGGATCCTCAAAACTGACGTAGCCCAGGAAATGTAGTCCCCGCTCATTCTTTAGGACATCAAAATCGTTGGCACGATCGATCTCTTTGTATGCCAGGGCAAGGTGGTGGAGGCCATTTCTCCCTTCCTCCGCAAGCAAGAGGGAGTGCCCCGACTTTCCGCCAGAAGTCGAGAGGCTCATTAGTATTTCTGGTGCCCCCACAACGACTAACCATTGTTTGTGATCGGGCTTGCTCTCAAGAATAACCCTGCTTCTGCGGGCATCAGGATCGAATGGAATTTCTTTAACAATAAAAAGCCCATTTGCTTTTTGGCGAATATGTTCCGGTGTGTGACTCAAAAAAGCATCATCATATGAATTCTGAGATCTGCGCTTCCTGCCTTTGAGGGGGGTTATGGTTGCATACATCAATCTCTGGAAGAGCTCATCATCGCTTGAGGTAATTGATCGGATAGCCATCTTATTCTCGGTAAGAGTTCCCGTCTTATCGGTACACAGGAGGCTGACGTTGCCGAGATCTTCTAAAGAAGAGAGTCGTCTTACAACCACGTGCCTTTTTGCGAGTTTCATTGCACCACTTGCGAGTGTGACCGTGGTGATGACTGGCAATACCTCAGGTACAGTTGAGACTGCGAGCGCGATGGTGAACAGAAGCAGGCTAGTAATGTTTGCGCCAGGATTGAGAAGTAACTTGATTATGAAAACGAGAACTACACTGATTAGCACGACCCTTATAAGTAAGTTGCTGAGAGAATGTAAGGATTTCTCGTACTGGGTTTTCCTCTTGGTTTCTGTCGATAGTTTCGCGATTTTCCCCAATTCTGTGTTCCTCCCAGTTGCATACACTACACCCGTGCCAACCCCTTTCTCGATGATGCTTCCGGTAAAAAGAAGTGTCTCTGTCGTTGCGTTTGATGCGCTTGATACGCGCTTAATAACTGGGGTTGATTCTCCGGTCAACTGCGACTCATCGACTTGCAGGTAATCAACCTCGAACAACCGCACGTCCGCCGGAACAATATCTCCTTCGCGTACCGTAAGTATATCGCCAGGTACAATTCGAGACTCATCAAGAAGCACCTCGTTATCACCACGCTTTAGCCTGATTTGCCTGGTGACGAGTCGCGAGAGTCTCTCGATTATCTTTTCTGACCTATATTCTTGATAGAAACCGAGTGACGTATTGATCAACAAAATCACCAGAATGACGGTGCCATCGGTATAGTCGTTAATGACATACGAGATTAGGCTCGCCGCGACAAGTAGATAAACTAGAGAACTTTTGAGCTGGTGCACGAGCACCGTAAGCGCATTGGCAGTTCTCTTGCCCACCACATTCAACCCTTGCTCGGCAAGACGTTTCTCTGCCTCCTTTTGGTCAAGTCCGTGGAATGATGTCTGGAGACGGTCGAAAAGTTCGGATTGATTCAATTTTAGTGCTAGATCTTTATTCATGTCTACCAGTGTAAGAGTAGTTTCATTATACCCGGTAAAATATAGATCTTCGAAACACCGGCCCTCAAACTTCGTCATCTTACGCGAACGTGTCTTTGCGAGGAGAAGTTACTTTAACGCAAGTCCGTTGCCTTCTTCGACAATCGCCGCGAGTTCAGCTTGTGTCTTTGGGATTTGACTGAAATTAACATGCCCAACTACACGAATGGTAACCCCCTTACAGAGACCGAGTACTACTGCGGCATTCACAACTCGCCCATCGGATATGTAATTGGTCTTCGTATCGAGTAATACATCAATGCGGTTGGTATAACGTACATTCATCGTGTCTTCGATAATGCGATAACCGATGTGTGGTGCGACGAAATTGTAACCGCAAGTATCCTTAGACGTTATGTTTGACCCGTCGAGCTCGATAATAGTACCGAACGGCAGTTCGGCACCAAGATCCTGCGAACGTGCCGCGATTACCTCAGGGTTCGAATACGCACCAGAGGCGGTCACTAGAGGATGATCGCTTGTCTGATCCGGTACAGCGTTATAGGCCGTGAGCGTCACGGTGTAACTCGGACTCACTGGTGCCGCCGGTTTAACAGGTTGTGTAGCGGTAGTGGTGCCGAATAAAAGCAAAAAGCCCGTAAGGGCTCCTAATATGGGCATAGTTTTAAATTATCGAAACAGTCAATAACTGCCTCGTTATTTACATGTTAGCATATTGACATTATAGTGTCAATATGTCCAATAAGTATTGGACATGACCTGGCATGTTACATATTTGGACGATTGCCCCGTGACTGAGTCTTTAAATTCCTTGATCTCAGTCCGATTCAGACGAAGCGGGTTTACAAAAAGTAAAAAGAGACTATCGACACCAGCTGAGGCCTGGAAAAGAAAAAGTGAAATCGGCCATGTCGTTTCGAGAGTTACATATTACAACACGTATATTGTGTTAGCACAAGTTAGCTGCCAGACTTGGATTCGAACCAAGATACTCAGATTCAGAGTCTGAGGTCCTACCATTAGACGATCTGGCAATATTTCGTGCGTAACATGCCGCACGACTTAACTGCACGATACTTGAAAAACGCCATTTATTCAACCGGAGATTCCTTCTTTAGACTTCTATGCGCGAAAAGAAATACGAACCGAGCACAAGGAAGACCGTGGTAACGGCGACGAGGACTCCGATATCGAGTGCGATCGGAAAAGTCGCGGCACCGATGAAGAAATAACGTAAAGCGTCAACGCCATAGGAGAGTGGGTCAAGACGCGCCACGAGAAGGAGTGCAGACGGAATGTTGTTTAGTGGAAACAGGGCACCGGAAAGAAAGAATAGCGGCATCACGAGGAAGTTCATGATGAGCTGGAACCCTTGCATAGCCTTCAACCGGGAGGCAACCATACTGCCAAGTGCACTAAAGAGAAGCGCAATGAGGAGCATGATGACAAGCCAGAATAGAACGCCAAGTAGTGAGATGGGTCGGAAACCTGCAATTATGGCGATGAGAAGCACGAGTGCGCCCTGCGTGCCCGAGACCGTGGCACCACCCAACGTCCTGCCGAACATAATTGAGAGCCTGGAAACCGGTGCGACCATTGTTTCCTTAAGGAATCCGAATTGTCGATCCCAAATGACCTGCATGCCGTTGAAAATGGCGGTAAAGATGATCGACATGCCGATGATGCCTGGTGCGATAAACTGGAAGTAATCTCCCTGCCCCGCTTTCGCGAACACCGGCCCGAGTCCGTAGCCGAGTGCGATAAGAAACAAAACCGGCTGACCGAGAGCACCGACGATACGACTCTTGGAACGGATAAACCGCTTTACCTCCCGGAGCCACATGATGTAAATAGCTTTCATAAATAAAATAGGAGTATTATGAACGGCGCCCGGAACCGCGCCACATTCGGCCGTGTGTGCGCAGTCGTTCGAGGGAACTACTCGCCTCGTCCCGAATAGCGCTCCCCGTAAGCGCAAGAAATGCGTCTTCAAGTGACGTGGTACCCGTTTGCTTCTTCAACCCATCACTACTCCCTTGCGCAACGATAAGGCCGTGGTCGATAACTGCGATGGTCTTTGCGACACGATCGGCTTCCTCCATATAGTGCGTCGTGAAGAAGACAGTAATGCCTTCATTGGCATTTAATTTCTGTACATAACTCCAGAGGTGATTGCGTGTCTGAGGATCAAGACCAAGCGTCGGTTCATCAAGAAATATAATCTTCGGGTGATGCAGAAGTCCGCGTGCAATCTCTAAGCGCCGTTTCATACCGCCAGAAAAATCACGAACGAAATCATTGCGACGATCTGAGAGCTCGACGAGCGTGAGCATCTCGTCAATGCGTTTTGTAAGCGTATCTTTTGGCACACGATAGAGGACGCCATGCAATTCAAGATTCTCGAGCGCAGTGAGGTCATCGTCGAGTGAAGGGTCTTGGAAAACAATGCCGAATGATTTCCGGGCTAAATCGGAATCAGTAACTGGATCATAGCCATTAATACGTATGGTTCCCGATGTCGGACGGAGCAAGGTCGTAAGCATCTTGATTGTCGTAGATTTTCCAGCGCCATTAGGACCAAGAAATGCAAAAATACCTCCATCTTCGACCGAGAATGAGACTCCTTTCACTGCAACGAATTCTCCAAATTTCTTGGTGAGGTCATGCACCTCAATGATGTTTCCCATAGTATACATAATTATAGCACATTCGCCTATATATTAGACAGAAATCGCGGTTACTCTCGATCTATTTTTTCTTTTTGCGCAAAATTGCGGCGCGCAAAAATTCGGTAAAGAGCGGGTGCGGAGTCAACGGACGCGCCTGAAGCTCAGGATGGAACTGCGTTCCGAGCATGAATGGATGAACCGTACGCGGAAGTTCCGCTATCTCCATCAATACACCATCCGGACTCGTACCGGAAAAAACGAGTCCGGATGACTCAACCTGCTTCACATATGCCGGGTTTATTTCGTAACGATGACGATGACGCTCTTCTATTAATTCTTTTTTGTACGCGGCACGTGCCAGAGTCCCCTTCTTCAGATATGCCGGGTACACGCCAAGCCGCATCGTACCACCGTACTTATTATCAGCGAGATGCTTTTTTTGTTCGAGCATTACGTCAACAACAGGATGGGTGGCACTTTTTTTTATTTCGGTCGTATTTGCATCTGAGAGACCGAGTACATGGCGAGCGTATTCAATCACCATAAGTTGCATGCCGTAACAGAGGCCAAAATACGGAATCTTCTTCTCGCGTGCGAATCGTATCGCCTGTATCTTCCCTTCGATACCACTCTCGCCGAAACCTCCGGGAACTATGATGCCG
The DNA here is from genome assembly GCA_027310925.1 of Candidatus Parcubacteria bacterium. Lineage (GTDB taxonomy): Bacteria > Patescibacteriota > Minisyncoccia > Phycocordibacterales > Phycocordibacteraceae > C7867-001. The sequence goes on along the minus strand of DAICZX010000068.1, from coordinate 9,070 downwards.
TCATAACCCTCGAGCGCTGCCATGGCCCTCGCGCCCCCTTTTCCCAGGTTCTTAGAATTTACCCAGGTAATCTGAGCAAAGTGGCCAAGCTTTGCGGCAGAAAATTTGATCGCCTCAATGACCGAAAGGTAGGCATCGGAAAGCACGAAGTCACCCGTATCAAAGTATTTCCCGACAATTGCAATACTGACTTTCGGCGCTTTTGCATTTGCAATCGCAAACGCAAACTTTCTCCACACAGCAAGCGAAGCTTTTTTTCTCTCAGGCAAATGGAGTGCGTCGAGCATCGCATCGTCAAGTTTATCTTTTTCGAAGTTGAGCGGCGCTTCATAAATGCTGCTGATATCCGGCGCAGCGATGATGCGATCCTTGCGCACATTGCACCAAACCGCGAGCTTCTCTTTACGTTTCTCGTCGATAGGTTCCTTCGAACGTGCGATGATAAAGTCTGGCTGCACCCCGTAACTGTTCAAATCGCGCACCGCGGTCTGAGTCGGCTTCGTCTTCATCTCACCAAGAGTACCGGGCGTCGGCAAGTATGACACCATCACATACAGCACGTCTTCAGGATGCTTCATTTTCAGCACGCGCGCCGCTTCAATGAAAAGGGCATTTTGAAAATCACCTATCGTACCGCCGATCTCGATAACCGAAACACGACTACCGTTGTAGGCAGCCGCGTCTTCAATGCGCCGAAGGATCTCGTCGCGAACGTGCGGGATGGTCTCAACGCACTTGCCACCATACTCAAGCGCACGTTCGCGCATAATGACCGATTGATACACCATACCACTCGTCATGTAATCTTCGTTGGCAAGGTCGCGCCCGAGGAAACGCTCGTAATTCCCCATATCCTGGTCGGTCTCAAGTCCGCTTCGTAAGACAAACACCTCACCATGCTCGGTCGGGTTCATGGTGCCCGCATCAACATTCAGGTATGGATCGATCTTCACGAGATTCACGGGATACCCTTTCTGCTGAAGTAGGAGGCCGAGCGAGCTTGTGACAACTCCTTTCCCAACGCCGCTCATCACGCCACCCAGAACGAATATATACTTATGCTCTTCTTTTGCCATACGAAGACTAGACTTTCAGATACCTATGGATGGCCAGCACGGAGGCAATTGCACCGAGCGCAATGCCAGAGCCCATAAGAATGAAGAATATAAGGACGAAATTACTACTGTAGTACGAAGCGACATTGAAACCACCGAACCATTCCACAGTTTTTGCTCCCACGTACCAAGTTGCTGGCCAAAGAATGAGTAGTACCAGGGCTGCCGCAATAACACCAGCGATGACACCCGTAACAATGAACGGTCCCTGGATATACGCGTTGCTAGCACCCACAAGTCGCATCACTGCAATCTCATCTTTAGCGGTATAAATTGCAAGACGGATGGTTGCGAAAGCGATGAGAATCGATGCTATGGCGAAGAGAATGACAATCGCGAAACCGATATTACGTATCGCCTGTGTTGCGAGCGTAAGACGATCAATAGCATTCTTGTTTTGCGCGTAATTAATACGATCAATTATTGATGTACCTCCTGAGGAAAGCGTGGGGGAGGCTTCGAGAAAATTCACAATACTCCCGTACTCGGAAGGATCTTTTGCATGTATAGAAAGTGATGCGTCAAGTGGATTACCGCCGAGTTCATCAAGGGCTTGCAAGGTAAGTTCATCGTTTGCGTGTCGTGCACGAAAAGCCGTGAGCGCATCGGCGGCCGAGGTATACGTCACGCTCTCCACTTGCGGTAGACTCTCAATCTGGCTCTTCACCGCAAGAATATCCGCCTCACTAGCGGTGGTTACAAAATATACAGAGACATCAATTTTGTTCGTGATGGTGTTTAACGTAAAGGATAGGAGTGCGGAAAGGAAAACCATGGAACCAATGAGTGTGAGTGTGACCGTCATAATAAGCACGGTCGCCACTGAGACCGCGTCACCGCGCACGAAGTTTTTTGCACCTGCAACAAGGACTCGTTTGATGGTCATCCATTTCATATGAAAATCAGTATATCAGTCGCTCTCATAAAACGAATTTCCCTTCCATATCATCGCGTACTAACTTGCCCCGATCGATAGTGATTACGCGCTTCCCGATGGCATCTACCACACCTTTATTATGCGTCGTGATGATGATGGTTGTGCCGAGCTCGTTTATTTTTTTAAGTATTTCAACGACTTCATACGTATTTATCGGGTCAAGATTGCCCGTCGGCTCATCAGCAATGATAATATCTGGTTGATTGATGATAGCGCGTCCGATGGCAATGCGTTGTTTTTCACCACCTGAGAGCTGGTCTGGGAAACGAGACACCTTGTCGGCAAGATTCACCAACTCAAGGATATAGGGTACATCGCTCGCGATTTCATTATCGGTACGACCTGCAGCTTCCATCGCAAAAGCGATATTTTCATAGGCAGTTTTGTTTGGGATGAGACGAAAATCCTGAAATACCATGCCGATTCTGCGACGATAATGATGCAGTGCTGAACTTGGCAATTCGTTGACATCGACCGATTCAAAAAAAACAGTCCCGTCAGAAGGACGCTCTTCAGCGAGAAGAAGTTTCAGGAGTGTCGTCTTTCCCGCACCGGAATGTCCTACAATAGACACAAATTCCTTTGGGGCAACGGAGAGCGTAACTTCCTCCAATGCCATAGTGTCGCCATATCGCTTCGTCACCTTGTCAAAGTAAATCATGCTTGGTTTTTTATTGTACCCCACTCGCGGTGGTGGCGTCTATAAACTCATCCAAATCACCTGCTAGTACGCGCTCAGGATCATGAGATTCGTGTTCCGTGCGGTGATCCTTGACCATTTTGTATGGGTGAAGAACATAGGAACGGATCTGGCTGCCCCACTCATTGGCAGTCGTCGTTGCGATAGAACGGCCCTTCGCCTCGGCCTCTCGCGCAACTTCTTCTTTAGCGAAAATCTTTGCCTTTAGCAGTTCCAGTGCTTTCTCGCGATTTGCCAGCTGGCTGCGTTCGCTTGAAACGTGCACTGAAAGATTAGTTGGTTTATGCAGAATACGTACAGCTGTTTCGCGCTTATTTACGTTCTGCCCACCAGCACCGCCTGAGCGAGCGAACTGTATCTCAAGATCATCATTCTTGAGATCAACTTTATCGCTCGGAGCCAGGGTCGGCAACACCTCAACGAGTGCAAAGGAAGTTTGACGCTTCGCGCTTGCATTAAAAGGCGATTGGCGCACGAGACGATGCACACCCGCCTCGTGTTTCAGGCGTCCATACACACTCAATCCGGAAATCTCTAGCATGAGGTTACGATATCCACCATGGTCATTTTCATTAGCATGAAGTTCACGTATGCGCCATCCTTTCTTCGTCGCATAGCCTTCATACATTCGGCGTAGTATGCGCACAAAATCCTCAGCGTCATCACCACCAGCACCTGCAAGAATAGCAAGAGTCGCATTGCCGGAATCATGAGGATCGCCCGAGCCGCCTTCTTTAAGGATCTGGTACTCACGTACTGCCCGTTGCGCAGCGTCTTTATCTGTCCAAAAATCAGGCGATGCCATCATCGCCTCAAGTTCCTGTAAACGCTTCCCGCTGTGCTCGCTCATCGAGCGAGTATACCAGGGTACTGGAGCCGGGGGCCAGGATTGAACTGGCGACCTAGGGTTTACGATACCCTCGCTCTACCAACTGAGCTACCCCGGCAAACAATGTTCAAGAAATATATCACACGTGCATGTAAAACAAAAAATCCTTGCGTTATGCAAACCGCAAGGACTGAAAGGTTACCGCTCAAAAAAGCTGCGTTTGAAAACATGCACAAAGTTGATCCCACTGAATGAAACATCCGCCGGATAACAGCGGATATGGAGTCCCGTTGTCCCGGCGTGATGGCCGATACTAACAGACGCTGACGATGACGCACAGCTGGAACTTATTACCATCGCACCACGGAACAAGTGAACCCTGCGGAGGGAAAGGTATATCCCTGCGTACCAGGCAATCTCGGCTGCATTTGGTATCTTGGCCACTGACGTTGAGGAAGACCTTCTTTGCTGACTTCGGCATTCTGCCCGAAGTGCAATCCATCCTGGCCCAACCTTTTCTTCACGTGAGAAGCGCTCTTTAGATTTTGCGAACCAACCGCCACTTGAATTGAAACATTTAGGCAGCTTGTCACAAACTTCAAGAAGCGACATCGGATGTGGGGGACCTGGGATGAATGGATAGACCACGTTACATTTCGACATCTTCCCCAGTTTTGCTGGGGCGGGTAGCGTCTTCGAAAGAAATCGGAGTTGTTCTTCGTTATAACCGAATCCGGCCAACTCGTTTGGTAAAATTAAATTCCTCCCGAGGATGAATGAAGCCTGCTCATAGTTCTGTGTTGCGTTGTGTGTCCTCAAAAGCATTACTAATTCCTCCGAGTGAGAGTTTCAGTAAGGAAGATGGTGAGGAAATTCTTCCAGCCTCGCGTACTTCCGCGTACTTCAAGGAACTAACGGATTGCTATCCTAGTATGATTATTGTGTAAAGTCAATCGCTCCGCCCGCCAAAAAATTGGGAAAATGGAAACCTGTTTGATTCTGGAGCCGAGAGTCGGGATTGAACCGACGACCTGCGCCTTACCATGGCGCTGCTCTACCAACTGAGCTATCTCGGCTTGCTATACCAACGCATACTAGCCGAGTTCTCCCATACTTTCAATTTTTTTGCGCAGGAACATTGTATGCTTGTGATATGGAAAATCTCGCCCACTATGAGAAAGAAAATCGTCCTTGGGGAAACTTTGAACGCTTCACGCTCAATGAAAAGACGACGGTCAAGATAATAACCGTTAATGCTGGTGAATCCATCAGTCTCCAGACTCACAACCATCGCGATGAATTCTGGCACGTTCTCAAAGGCTCCGGCATCATACACATCGGTGATAAGGAAAATCAGGCGCACGAGGGCAGCGCTTTTTTCTGTCCGCGCCACACTGAACACCGTGTCACGGGCGGCCCGGAGGGAACGGTTTTCCTTGAAATAGCCTTTGGTGATTTTGATGAGCACGACATTACGCGCCTCGAAGATCGCTACGGCCGCGCGTAAATTTGAGCACTTTCCCTTACTCGTATCGCAAGGCGTCGATAGGATTCTTCTTCCCTGCCTGACGTGCTGGATAGATACCGAACGCGATGCCGGCGATGCCCGATACCACGAGTCCGAGAATGACTGCTGAAATCGGAAATGCGAAGACCCAGCCTAACGTCGGACTAAACGCATTGACGCCGAGATATACCGCGCCGACCACCACCATACCGAACGCAATACCGACCGCACCACCGACAAAGGTCAGCAGGACTGACTCGATAAGGAACTGCTGCAGGATGTCGGTATCGGTCGCGCCGACTGCTTTGCGTAATCCGATCTCACGCGTCCGCTCTGTGACGGAGACCAACATGATGTTCATGATGCCGATGCCACCGACAATGAGCGAGATGGAGGCTATTGCCGCGAGAAAAAGCGTGAGTACCGAGGTAATGCTACCGAGGATGGAAAGAATGTCAGCCTGCGTTTCTATACTGAAATCGTCTTTGTTTGGGTCTGTTATGCCGTGGTCTTGGCGTAAGACGAAGGTGATGCGCGATTTCACAAAATTAATATCATAGGCGGCGTTCGCCTGCGCGATAATCACGTTGAAATACGTGATCCCGAGGAGCTGTTTCTGCGCCACGCTGATTGGCACCACGACTAAATTGCCGATATCGACACCGAACGCCCCCGTTCCTCCTTTACTTAAAACACCAACGACACGGAAAGCAACATTTTTTAGCAGTATCGTCTTATTAATTGGATCCAACCCGGTGCCGAACAGAGTATTCGCTAGGTCGGGACCGATGACGGCAACATGCGCTCCCGAATCCACATCGCTTTTTGAAAACGCCTGGCCTTCCGACATTTTCGTCAGATTGCTAACAGCGAAGAAATCAGCGGTACTGCCGGTGTAACTGACTGTCGCACTGTTATTCCCGTAGATAACCTCCGCCTGTCCGCGAACCTCGGGCACGGCGAGGTCGATGGATGGCTCGCGTTGCAACGCATCAACATCCCGCTGCTGCAAACTCGTGACAACGATTCCTTGGGCGGACGCAGGAGGTGAAAATTTCCCATTGCTCGGCGCGCCAGGAACAATGATAATGAGATTGGAACCGACGCTCTGCACCTGACCCAAGATCAGATCCTGTGCTGATTGCCCGATGGACATAAGAATGATCACGGATGCAATGCCGATGACAATGCCGAGCATCGTGAGTATCGAACGCATCTTGCCATGCGTGAGGCTGCGAGTGGCGGTCTTGAATGCATCGGGTAGTCGCATAATTAATAATTATTTGAGTGGACCATGTAGCATATGCGCCGTAATCGCCTTATCGCTCTCAATTAGCCCATCCTTCATCCTGATGATGCGATTGGCGAATTCGGCAGTCTGAGTTTCATGCGTCACGAGTATAACAGTGCGGCCTTTATCGTGCAGCAATTTTAATATTTCCATAATCTGCAAACCAGACTGCGAATCAAGATTGCCCGTCGGATCGTCGGCAAAAATGACGTTCGGATCGGTCACGAGTGCACGGGCAATAGCAACTCGCTGCTTCTGACCGCCCGAGAGCTTACCGGCTTCAGTGCGCAGTTTGTCTTCGAGACCGACCGAACGGACGGCCTCTTCGACAAGTGTCTGGCGCTTGACGGGCTGGGTAGCAGAATAGAGAAGCGGTATCTCGACGTTATCATAAACAGTCAGTCGTGAGAGCAGATTGAACGATTGGAACACGAAACCCATATCCTTATTGCGAACGTGTGCGAGCTCTCGGTCTGTCATGCCATCAATGCTCTTGCCCTGGAAGGTATAGGATCCACCCGTCGGCCGGTCAAGGAAGCTAAGTATCTGTAAGAGTGTGGATTTCCCGCTCCCGGACGGCCCCATGATAGAAACGAATTCGCCCTTGTCGATCGAAAGAGTCACGCCGCGTAAGGCCCGAGTTGGAGTCTCTTCCTCTACATATTCCTTCTGCAAGTTGCGTATCTCAATCATTGTTTTAGTCCTATATTGATGACCTGCTCACCGAGCGTAACGCCAGAAAGGATCTCGACATTCCCATTCTGGTCTTGAATGCCGAGTGTCACCGGACTCGTCGTCGCAGTCTTCCCCGCGAGCGTTTCTACGAATGTGCCGCTATCGTTCTGCAGAATCGCATATTGCGGGAGTATGAACACATTGTCTTTCTGTTTCGTTTGTATGGTGATATTCGCCGTGAGACCGCTCTTGAGCCGTGGATCGGACTTATCGAATGATATCTTCACCTGATAACTAATGACACCCTGGGTGTTCGTCTCTGCTGGAGCGATGTAGAACACCGATCCGGTGAAGGTTTCGTTCGGAAACGCGTCGAGAGTCATCGTCACCTTATCCCCAAGAGATAACTTTCCGATATCCGTGTCAGATACTCCCGTATCTACCTCAAATCCGTTGTTACCGATGATGGAAACAAGCGGCACGTCGGGAGACGCTTGCTGTCCAACTTTCGCATCTTGCTGTGTCAGCACGCCGCTTATAGGGGCGGTGATCTGCGCGTTCTGTAGATTTGCTTCGGCATTCGCGACCCCGGCCTGCGCCTGTTCCACCTGCGCCTGTTGCGCGGCTATCTCCTGCGAGGTTGATCCGGCCTGTGCGAGCGCGAGCGTGCCCTTCGCGCTTATGAGAGTCGTTTGCGCGCTCGTGAGTGCAGTGAGCACGGTCACGACACTCGTACGCGCAGCTGAGATAGTCGAGCCATAAGCGCTCAAGGTCGCGGCTGACACACTTGCCGACGGCTGCGTCTCAGTAAGTGCGGCCGCTAGATCGTTCAGGAAGGTGCCAATCTGCATGAGATGTTGGGCTGACTGCGCCGCCACGACGGCCGGATCGCCCGAACTGAAAGAGGGCACGGTGATCTGAGAATTCCAACTTGTGAGTATCGGCTCAAGAGCAACACGCTCCCGAACAATCTGGTTCGCAAGATTCGCATCGGGGACTATGAGAGCAAGCGCCGCATTCGATGTGCGCGGGTTGGTAAATAACTGATCTGCATCGGTGTGGATCGCGGTGTCGGACGCGGCGTAGGCACTTGCGACCGCATTCGCGAGAGCCGCCTCGTCCTGCATAACCGCACTCTGGTCTATGGCGAGCTGTTCTGGACGCGTCCCTGCGGTGAGCCCTGCGAGATTCGCCTGTGCTGCGGCAAGGTTTGCCTGCGCCTGCTCAAGCGCTGCTGACAAGTTTGCCGTATCAAGGCTCGCGATGACCGCTCCTGCGTTCACTCGATCGCCGAGGTTGTAATACACATGCGCGATTGTACCTGCATTCTGAAATCCGAAGGCGACGCTTTGCACGGGCGCCGTATTACCCGTGGCAGAAACCGTCTCGGTGATAGTGCCCTGCGTGACCGTCACAAATTGATACGACGTGCCACTGCTTCGTACGAAAAACCAGTACCCTCCTCCGAGGAAGATGAGCGCGATCATTCCGAGCACCCATTTTGATTTTAAAAAAGTAAGCATGATTAGTTGGTTATTGATTATTTTCCGACATGAAGCCTTGGACGATTTTCTTATTGAGCGCGATGTATTGGTTGAATTCCGCATCGCTCAACACCTTGAATACTTTCAAGAACTTCTGCAAGGCATGCCGTTTCATCCGATCGACCTGGCCCCTACTCTTCTTCGAGAGGGTGAGTATCACACTACGGCGATCCTCCACACGTGGCTCCCGCACCAGGTACCCACTTGCGACCAAGCCGTCGACCAATTGAGTCGCTGCGCTGCTCGTGATGCCGAGTGTCTCAGCCACATCCTTTACGGTACTCCCCTTGCGTTGCTCGATGCGCATGAGCGCACTCCATTGTGCAGGAGTGACGCGCGGTCCATGCGCCGATCCGTTCATTCGAAACGCCACGGCGCGCCGAAGCGAGTGGAGATCGGTCAACAACTCTTCGACTTTCTGCTTTCGAGAAATCATATTAAATAAGATACTTACTACATAAGTATCTTATTT
>DAICZX010000059.1 GCA_027310925.1 Candidatus Parcubacteria bacterium | reverse complement strand
ATGTAATACTATTTAATTTAGTATAGGCGTGGGTATTTTTTAGTCCCACACAATCTGTTCTTTAGCGGCGGAGGAGTGATTATGAAAACAACAACGGTGTTGTTGGTTTTGATGCTGTGTCTACCAGGCGCAGTACTTGCCTGCGGAGGGAGCAAAGAAGGGAAGTGGGAAATCAATGTGTGGGGGCTGTCGCACCACCTTGAATCCGCGCCTCGCGGGAGAGTCTGGAATCAAGTAAATCCAGGAGTCGGACTGAGGAGATATATCAATCCGACGAGAAACTGCCTAGAAATATTCGGAGAGGTAGACTGGATGGCCAGGAATTCTACGGGAGGCAGCCTGACGCAGATGGGGGTTGGTGTTCAATATCCAATCTTCTCGATCGGCCGGGCGACCTTATTGGTCGGAGGGGTAGGCGGAGCGTTCGCTTACCAGAATAAGTGGGAGCATCAGACGTATGTAAACCCAGGTGCATATCCACTCATTGCGGTGAGATATGAGACAACAACCATGACAATGGGGTACATACCACACGTATCTTTCCGTGGCCGCCATACTTACGGAGCCCTGTTTTATTTTTTGGGTTTCCGCTTCTAAACATAAGGACCGCCTCAGAGCGGTCCTTCGTTTTCATGTGAGAGAAATAATAATGTTGCACAATAATCTTTTGCGAACCATCCCCGTAGGCTGGGTTCGGTATCGGGAAACCGTAATCGCCCGCGTATTTACCTACTGCCACCACCAGTGTGGCAAAAAATAAAAAACGAGCCCCGCATTTCTATGCGGGGGTGAAGGAAAAAGTCCAAATGGACAGAGCCCAGAACGCTACTTGCGATGACCGAAGACGAAACGGTTGTCGGCGTGTCAGGAGCTGTTGGGATGACCGTGGCCATCGTAGAGTCACAGCTCACCAACGCCTAATTTAGTGAACCTCCTCCGCCATTGATATACTTGCGACATGGAAGGCTATGAATCACCGAAGGGAAAGGAGATGCGCAAGGTTGTCATAACCGGAGGAACCGAAGGTATCGGAAGAGCGATCACTTCTGAGATGTTGTCTCAGGATAATGACGTAGCCATTTGTGCGAGGACAAAGGAGAGATTGGATGAACTTGCTCTCCAGCATGAAACTATCCGTGCATATCAGATTGATCTCGAAGATCGGCGTGCAGCAAGAGGATTCATAGAAAACGCCATAACTGATCTTGAAGGTCTGGATATCCTCATTCTGAATGCCGCAGTGACAGGCATTCCTCATACAGGAGAAACGGCGGAAGAGACAGATGCGAGAAAGAAGCAGGTCTTTAAGGTGAATGAGGTGGTCCAGGTTGCTCTCACAAGAGCCGCAGCAGACGAATTGAGAAAAAATAATGGAACGGTTGTATTTGTTACCTCTGGATTAGCGAGGAAATCAATCCCCGGATCGGAAGACTACGGGAAAAGCAAGAAGAGGATTGAGGAATTTCTTGATGAATTTATGAATCGTCCCGGCAATCAAGAAATTGATTATTTCAGTGTCAGTCCTGGTGCGGTGGATACGAGGATGCATAAAGAGATTGCTGAGCATGGACCTTTCATTCTTTCTGGAATGTCAAAGATGGCAAAAGCATGGGGATGCTGTCTGATCCGAACCTTATCGGCAAGATTATTTCAAAAATGGCGCTATCCAATATGAAATTCAATACTGAGACCAAAGCATATGACGTGCCGATAAAGAGAGGCGAGATTGTTGATATTTCAAAGGAGAACATTCTGTTTGAACATTCTGCAGGACATCAATCTATTTAAGTAGATATTGAGTGATTCTTAGGCACTTCTAGCTCTCTCGGTTAAAATGGAATAATGGTGGAGGTGCGGAGAGTCGAACTCCGGTCCGAATCCGTTCATGAAAGCGAGTCTACGACGCATAGTCAGCGTTATGTTTAAGGTGGGATGCAAAACGCGGACGAAATCATTCCTACCTGATCCCTTATTTAGATGTCCCGTTCGGGATTCTGGGCATCGATTTCGCAGATTATTCCGCTCATGCTCTCGACTGCGAAAACTCAAGAGAATGAACGTCGCGCAATGCGAACGAATCGGGCGTTAGCCGCGAGCCGTTGCGTAGGCGAACGCGATATCACCGGTCTTACCGAAGTAAGGCGACTTTATCGCGCTTGCAAGAGTGTTCTTGGCAAGTTTGGTTTCCCGCCAGTTTTAAGTGTTGGGCGGGAGTGCACTGCGTCGCACGTCTTTCAAAGAACGAACCGTCAAAGCCGGTCACCCCCGGGGAGAGCGGGATACCTATCCCGCGCTTTCCGTGACTGATCGTCTGTGACTTACTTGTTTTTCAAAACGCGGCGCATTTCGCGTCCAGCATCTCGTTTTTTCAACTCCTCGCGGCGTTCGATTTTCCCCTTACCGCGAACTATTGCGATACGCGTTTTCACGAACCGACCCATAGTGTATACCTCAAGAGGGACTATTGTCAACCCCTTCTTTGCTTCGGTGGCGGCAAGTATCGTAATTTCCTGTTTCGTAAGTAGAAGGCGCCGCGGACGTTCTGGGTCATAGTTTTTTGGCGTATTCGCTGTTTGATACGGTGGAATAGTCATCCCGACGATGAATGCCTCGCCGCCACGCACCACCACCCGTGCTCCCTCAAGGGAACCCATTTTTGTCCGCAATGCTTTTACTTCAGTGCCGAGTAACTCAAGACCCGCCGTAAGATGCTCAATCGGGGCATATTTTAATGAGGCTTTTTTATTTTTGACAAGGGTCATATTAGTTTTTCGACTTTGTCTTCTCTCATGTAAAGAGTATAGTACCTTTCATGCCAGCCGTACCACCCCAGAAATCAAGAAAGAAGAAGCCTACAGTTCCGCTTCCAGCACCTCGCACATTGCGAACGGCGCTCGGTGGCCCCTCTTTCTTCGGAAACCTCATAACCACGATACTCATATTCCTTGTTCTTATGAGCGCTTATTCGCTCATCGAGAGTTTCGCTCAGCCGACAAATGAGATTCCACTTTCGACCGTCGCTGCCGATGTTACGGCGAGCAAGATTAGTTCTATTACGGTAAACGGTGACGAGCTGAATATCGTCTTTACCGATAAATCTACAGCAACCTCGCGCAAGGACGCTGCCGCCGCACTTCCCGAGAC
>DAICZX010000057.1 GCA_027310925.1 Candidatus Parcubacteria bacterium | reverse complement strand
ACACGGGATCATGCGGAATTGATCCAATGTATTGAGGAACAAGCAAGCTACCAAAGTTGCCAACACAGTCATCACCTCTACCGTCACCTCCACAATGATCAACACCACTAGGAGCGTTGCCTGGTGACCAAGGGCCGGGATCACTAGGATACGTTCCATGATCGTCATAATACATTTGGAGCGCGTTCATTAATGAATGCGCGTCAGAAAGCCGTCTCGCATCGTCAGCTTTTTCACCAGCAACGTCAAGACTAGCGAGTACTACTGAGGACAATACACCAATGATAGCGATAACTACCAATAATTCTATAAGGGTGAAGCCGCGCGTTTGTATTTCCATAGACTACGGAGCTGGCGGTTGCGGAGGTACCACTGGTAACTTGTATAAAACATAGCTGTTCCCCGCTTGAGACCACCACATGAAAATCATGACCATGACGCATATAGCGATGACTATGAGGAGCACCCGCCGAACGCCTTCTTCATCCTTTGCGAGTTTCCATTTAATGACAAGCCCAGAGAGTCCTTTAACATTAGAGCTCCCTTGTGAGGGTGCATATCCCTGTCCAGCGAGTCCAGGTGTACCTTCCTGATACGTAGTTGACCGCGTGTATTCCTGCTCATCAAACTGGATCTTACTATCATTGTCCATAGGGAAATTCTACTACACCGCGGCAGAGACTTTTGCAAGGCGGGCGAGGAAAGCTGCACGAGCGGCTGGAACGTTTTCCGGCTTCCCTTTCCATATCGAAAGAGACTCCTCCTGGAGCGCACGAGCGTAAGAGAAGGTAAGCGGCCATGGTGCGTGCACACTTTTCGCGTGCTTTGTAATCGCCGCAAGATTTTCAGTCGCTTGATCTGGCGTTTGTCCACCCGAGAGAAAGACAATGCCCGCCACTTGCTGCGGGACGCTCTCCATCAATGCGGCGACCGTGTCCTCAGCGACCTCTTCGGGCGTATCCTTTTTCCCGCTGTCGCTCCCCGAGAGCGCCATCGAGGTTTTCAAGATCACGCCTGCACGGTCGACTGATTGCTCCTCAAGTACCGAAAAAAGCGTCCCGAGTGTTTCGATGATAACCGAACGAGCCTTCTGGCGACTGTGAGTGCCTTTATATAACACTTCCGGCTCTAGAATTGGAACGAGACCGGCCGTTTGCACCTCCTTCGCGTAAGTCGCAAGACGCTTCGCGTTTTCATGCAACGCCACCGGCGTAGGTAATTGATCGCCATCAATGCGTATGACGGCACGCCATTTGGTGAAAACGGCCCCTTGCTTCTTATACCCGGCAAGCCGTGTTGAAAGGTCGAGCAACCCCTGAGTGATGAGTTCGTTTGGGCTCGCGGAGAATGGCTCTGTACCGAGATCAACTTTTACGCCAGGTAAAATTCCACGCGCGGCGAGCGAGGAGGGGAATAACTCACCATCATCCCCTTTTTCAAGAAGCGTTTCTGAAAAAAGGATAATGCCAGAAAGATACTGCTCGACACCTTCTGCGCTAAAGAAAAGATCACGATATTTCCTGCGCATTTCCGCACTCGTGGAAATTCCGTAGGAGGCGAGACGTGCGGTCGCAGTATGCACGCTTTCATCAGCGGCAAGAATCCCCTTCCCAGGTTGAAAAATTGAACGCGCGGTTGCAACAAGATCAGTCATACACGTGTTAGTGTAACACGTCCCATGTGTTACACTAATCCATACTCCTATGGATTTTATAGCTATTGGTGACACGACTGTCGATGAATTTATCAAGCTTGAAGAAGCACAGATAAATTGCGACATAAGTAGCGAAAAATGTACCATCTCAATGCGATGGGGCGATAAAATACCGTATGAATTTTCTCAACTCGTACCAGCAGTTGGCAATGCGGCAAATGCCGCCGTAGCGGCAGCGCGACTCGGACTCTCCTCGGGATTTGTTTCAAACGTAGGCAAGGACCATTTTGGAGAAAAGGTTCTCGCAACCTTTGCGCAAGAAGGCGTTGACACGCGGTACATCACCGTTAACGAGAACATTCCGACCAATCATCATTATGTACTCATGTATAACGCTGAACGCACTATCCTCATTCGGCACGAGGCTTACTCATATGCAATTCCAGAAGGGTTTATTCCACCTAAGTGGATTTACCTTTCTTCGGCTGGTAAACGTTCAGAAGCATTTCATGGTGACCTAGCCGCGTGGCTCAACGCACATCCGGAAACGAGGCTTGCGTTTCAACCTGGTACGTTTCAAATGGAAATGGGTAAGGAAAAGCTTGCGCCACTCTATGCCGTCACCGAACTTGTCGCGTGTAATAAAGAAGAGGCCGAGCGCATCCTCGGTCTCGGCGAAACAGGTATAAAAGAACTTCTAGCGAACATGCGCAGCCTTGGCCCTAAAATCGTCCTCATCACTGATGGCCCGAACGGATCTTACGTTTATGACGGAAAAGAGATGCTCAAGATTCCTATGTATCCTGATCCTACACCACCGATTGACCGGACAGGTGCTGGAGATGCCTCAACCTCAACTTTCGTTGTCGCACTTGCACTCGGAAAATCCATCCGAGAAGCACTTCTCTGGGGACCGGTAAATTCGATGTCCGTCGTGCAGGAAATTGGTGCGCAAAAAGGGCTCCTTACGCGCACGGCGCTTGAGGGATACCTTGCCGCCGCACCGATAAATTACCGTATCGAACCGCTGTGACTTGCTGCAATAAAAGAAGGGGCGTTCGTATTCGCCACGTGAATGATCAATAGAGCTGCTCCTGCACCTGTGATCGTGATGATCAGAATAGCGAAATAGGTGTTTATTTTTTCCTTCATAGTTTCATTGAGTTCGCCACGAATATCTTCGCGGCTTCTTCTATATGGGACGCATCAAGCCCGTAGTGCGTCAGGAGCTGTTCTGGTTCTCCTGATTGGCCAAACTGATCAGTGACACCGATTCTATGAATTGGAACGGGATGGTTTTCGGCAAGAAACTCAGCGACAGCGCTCCCGAAACCGCCCGCTACCTGGTGTTCCTCGACGGTGATGATGCGTCCCACGCGTCTCGCAATTTCAAGCACGGCTTCCGCATCGAGGGGCTTAACAGTGGGAACATGCAAAACAATGGATTCCATGCCACCTCTAGAAAGAGCATGGGCCGCCTCAAGCGCCGCATAGCTCTGCGTACCAGTCGAAAGAATCGCTACCCGCGGCGTTTCCGAATCGAAAAGAATAAGTGCCTTCCCCGCCTGGAAAGGCGTCTCGGTCGTCGTAAAGACCGGGGTCGCCGCACGACCGAAGCGGATATACACGGGTCCGTCTATTGCCGCCGCCGCGATGACCGCTTTCCGCGCCTCCTCCGCATCCCCAGGAACAATCACCGTCATACCAGGTAGCATGCGCATCATGCCAATGTCTTCAAGCATCTGATGTGTCGCGCCGTCGGGTCCGACCGAGACGCCCGCGTGCATACCACACACTTTCACTGGAACCCGATTAAGTGCGATGGTCGTGCGAATCTGCTCATAATTACGACCCGGACTGAATGCCGCGTAACTCGCGATGTAGGGAATTTTCCCCGCAAGCGCCATGCCGGCGGCAAACGCCGCCATGTTCTGTTCGGCGATACCCATCTCGATAAATCGTTCAGGAAATTCTTTCTGAAACCATTCAGCACGTGTGCTTTCGGCGAGGTCGGCACAAAGTACAATGATGCGCGGATTCGTTTTCGCAATTTCGACCGTGCCGAGACCGAAACCATCGCGCGTTGGCGCTTTCGGAATGTCATCTGCGAATACTTTTACCCCAAGATGGGCGCCTGCATTAAGCATACTCGTGTGGGACTCTTCCGCCGAGGGTACGGATTTCCTTGAGAAATTTCTTCCCCTCCTCCACTGTAGGTGACTTGCCGTGCCAGTGATAATCAAATTCTATGTCAGGTACGCCCTTGCCAGGGATAGTATGCGCAATAATGAGCGTCGGTTTCTCATAGATTGCTTTCGCTTCTTCGACCGCGGTAATGAAGGCGTAGATGTCATTCCCATTCACCTCGAGCACGTGCCAGTTGAATGCGCGATACTTTTCAGCAATAGGCTCCAGTGGCATAACGTCCTCTGTCATACCGTCGATTTGGATATTATTGCGATCCATGACTGCCGTAAGGTTATGCAGCTTGTTTTTCCCCGCAAACATTACCGCCTCCCATATGATCCCTTCATCCTGCTCACCATCGCCCATCACACAATACACGCGCTGTTTCGTGCCATTCATGCGAAAAGCGGTGGCGATACCCGCTGCCTGTGGAAGCCCATCGCCGAGAGGACCCGAGGTTGTTTCAAGTCCAGGAAGCCGGAGACGCTCGGGATGCCCTTGGAGTCGACTACCAAATTTTCTGAGTGTAAAACACTCCTCGACGGGAAAATAACCTGCCTGTGCCATCGCTGCGTACCGAACTGGACAAATGTGACCGTTCGAAAGGATAAGTCGGTCGCGCCCTTCCCAGTCTGGGTCCTGCGGATTGTGGTTGATGATATGAAAATAAAACGCGGAGAAAATGTCCGCCATACCCAGGGAACCGGCTGTGTGTCCGCTTTTTGCGGCTACAAGCATTTCAATAACAGTCTCACGAATAGATTCCGCTCTTTTTGCGAGCTCAGCGAGGTCTGAATCAGTACAGGTCATTGTATTTTAAGTATACCTTAAACGCCGAAGGCGGATTGCGATCTTTCAAGTGCGGCAATAGCGCCAGCTGGATCACTCACGCGAGAAAACGCCGACC
This sequence comes from Candidatus Parcubacteria bacterium, assembly GCA_027310925.1. Classification (GTDB taxonomy): domain Bacteria; phylum Patescibacteriota; class Minisyncoccia; order Phycocordibacterales; family Phycocordibacteraceae; genus C7867-001. The sequence continues at coordinate 1,761 of DAICZX010000057.1, read as the reverse complement.
CCATGACAAGATTCGAGACTCCAAGCGCAAGAAGATCCTGTGCGTTCTCAAATGAGACACCGCCATCAATCTGTACAGGAAGTTCTGGATACCGCACACGAAATGTCCGCACCCTTTCGATAACGCGTTTATCGAAAGGTTGTCCTTGTCGCCCTATTCGCGCAATACCCATGAACTGGACATACTCGACACAGTCTAGGGTGGGTTCTATGAGCGCGAGATCACTCGCTATATTCAATGCAAGGCCAAAGGAAATAATGTCGCCATAACGTTTTCGTGCAGACGCAAGAAACCAAGGCAAATCGATAATCCCCTCAGCATGGAAGGTGAGGCGTGTGGCTCCGAGCGCAAGCCATGCCTCCGATGCGCGGTCGGCGTCGAGACACATCAGGTCAATCTCATACACGATGTGGTCAAGCTGTGGGAGAAACTCGGCACTTGCGATCATTGTTTGTAATTCTCCCGGTGCGGTATACGGCCAAGATGCCGGGACCGCAAAGTTTCCGTCAACCACATCAATCTGTACCCTCGAAATCGAGGGTATCTGGGAAATGCGCGCGAGATCTTCTTTGAACCCATGTTTCGAGGTGGAAAGAACGGCCGGAACGATAATACTCATGACATAAAACTTTCTCTAGAATTTTGCGAGACGACGCGCATGACGTGGGGCATTCGAAAAAGGTGTCTCAAGAAAAATCTGAATTGCCTTACTCGCCTCTTCTCCCGATACGAAACGCGCGCCAATGGAAAGCATGTTTGCATTATTGTGCCTACGTGGAAGACGCACCACATCGTAGCCGTCCTTAGAAGGATTGCCCTCAATATCAAGCACCCCCGTCACGCGCATGGGTCCATAAAATACCGTGGCCCGAATACCAAGCACACGATTCGCACACATGGCTTCACCCTGTCCGCTTCCACCTATAACGATACCGCGCGCGACATCTGCAACATGTAAATTCTCCTCGGCGACTTTGCGAGCGCACAGCGTTATGAAGTCTGGATAATCATCTTCCGGGTTGTGAGCGTGTGCGCCTACATCCTCAACCTTATACCCGAGAGTGCGAAGATGCGTGATGAGCATGCTCTTGAGCGCAAACCCTGCATGATCAGATGCTATAAATATGTTAGGCATTAGCGGCGGCGATAACGTGCCTCACGAGCGACTCTGTATACCCCATTTCATTATCATACCAAGCAAGAACTTTCACCAAAGTGCCATCGACAACGCGTGTCATACCTAAATCAGCAATGGAAGGGACAGGTTCACCAATAATGTCGCTTGAAACAAGATCCTCGTCGGTCGTCCGAAAAATTCCCTCCCAGCGCGCTGTCATTGCCGCATCACGCAATATCGTGTTTACCTCCTCAACAGTTGTCGGCCGTTTCGCAATAAATGTTACATCTGCTATCGAACCAGCCGGTACCGGAACACGAAGCGAAATTCCATCAAATTTCCCACTAAGTGGTGTATACGCCTGTGTAACGGCAGTAGCAGCACCCGTGGAAGTTGGTACGATATTTTGCGCTGCCGCTCTTCCCTCCTTCATGTCTTTTCTCGCCGGGCTATCGACAATTGATTGGCTCGCCGTATAAGCGTGTGTGGTTGATAGTATCGCTTTCTCAATTCCAAGAGCCTCGTCAAGAATGACAATGACCGGGTTCGCGGCGTTCGTTGTGCAGGATGCGTTTGAAGATATTTTGCATGTTTGTAGACGATCTTCATTCAAACCCATAAGCACCGTTGCTCCGAGAGAAGAT
>DAICZX010000046.1 GCA_027310925.1 Candidatus Parcubacteria bacterium | reverse complement strand
ATCTGGTACGGCGCGGCCGACACCGTGTGCGCCAAAGCAGACGTGAAGCTGCACGATCTCCTGCGCGCGCTCGACCCCGAACAGCCTGCGCGCACCTTCATCCGCAACGAGCATAATCCTATCCTCGTGCCTCAAGGCAGCGGCTTCGAATCGAAGGACGTGATAAACGCCGCGGCGGTCGACATCAACGGCACGATCTATATCCTCTATCGCGCAGTCGACGCCGCAAACACCTCGACGGTCGGACTCGCACTCTCGAGGGACGGTGCCACCATCGACGAACGCCTGCCCGCACCAATCTACTCGCCGCGCGCCGACTTCGAATCGAATCTCGGAACTCCCACCGGCAATTCCGGCTGTGAGGATCCACGCATCGTGCGCATTGATGACATGCTCCACATGACCTACACCGCGTACGATGGCGTGCATTCTCCCTCCGGCGCGGTTTCGTCGATACGCGTCGAGGATTTCCTCGCGCGGCGATGGCAGAAATGGAGCCCGCCCTTCCTGCTCACGCCCGACGGCGTGGACGACAAGGATCTCGCGCTCCTGCCCGAGAAAGTCGACGGGACGTATCTACTCTATCATCGCGTCAATAATCAAATCTGCGCCGACCTCCTGCCAGACATCGCTGCGGGAAATCGCGCGAGCCGCTGCATCGAGATCATGGCACCGCGCCGTGGCATGTGGGACGAGGTAAGGTCGGCAGCGCGGCTCCGCCGATAAAAGTCGGCAATAACTGGCTGATGATCTATCACGGCATATCGCGCCACGCGACTTATCGTCTCGGCGCGGCGCTCCTCGACTCATCCGGCATCACGGTCCTTGCGCGCACGGCCGACCCCATATTCGAACCGCTGGAAAAATATGAAAGGGAGGGTGACGTGCCGAATGTCGTCTTCTCCTGTGGCGCCGTTGTTCGTGGCGACACCGTATTTCTCTATTACGGCGCGGCCGACAAGGTAACCGGCGTCGCGACCGCCTCGCTCGCGCACATGCTGGACGCGCTCACATGAAGAAACTCATTATCTTTGATCTCGACGGCACGCTTACCGAAAGCAAGGCGGCGCTGACAAGCAACATGGGCTCCCTGCTCACGCGCCTCATGGCGAAGATGCCAGTCGCCATTATGTCCGGCGGCTCCTATGCACAATTTGAAAAACAATTGCTTAGCAGTATGCCCAAAGATGCAAATTTTGAAAATCTTTACCTTTTCCCTACGAGTGCGGCACAATGTTACACATGGAAAGATGGTGCATGGCGTTTCCTTTATAATAATCCATTTACTCCTGAGGAGAAGTCCCGGATATCCCAGGCGCTCTTAGAATCGCTCCGCGAAACTGGCCTTGACCAACCGCCACCGCAACTTTGGGGTGAACAAACGGAAGATCGTGGAACACAAATAACGTGGTCAGCACTTGGTCAAGAAGCTCCTATCGAAATGAAGAAATCATGGGATCCCGATCGAAAGAAACGTCTGCCACTTCAAGCAGCACTTCTCGCGCGACTCCCCGGTTTTTCGATCCGTATCAATGCGGCGAATTCAATCGATATTACCCGCGAAGGTATGACAAAAGCATACGGAATACGACAGCTTTCCGAACTCACTCATGTGCCAATTTCTTCGATGCTCTACGTCGGCGATGCACTTTTCCCAGGCGGCAATGATGAGATCGTTAAAGAGACGGGAATTAGCACCGAACAGGTTGATGGACCAGCGGTAACCGCTCGCGTCATTGAACGAATCCTCACCGCATAAGTCGAACTAAACGAATCGTCTCAAATGAATGCCGACCGCCGAGCGCATGGAAGACTGGCGAGAGACGTTCGTCATTATTTACGGCAAGCGCCTCATGTATTTCGCTAGTTACCTCAAGCGGCACAAGATGTGCGAAATCGGCACGCGTCAACTTCCCTATCCCAGCAAGCTCTTCCAAATGCTTTACGATGGTCGAGATGGCTAGCGCACGTATTTTAGCCGCACCCCGTAGGCTTTTGGCACCCCGTACGGCCTGGAGTGTTTCCGCCAACCTTCCCGGTAAACCGGACGCGGACTTTTTATTCTGAGTTCGTCGAAGAACCGCTTTATCTGCCCATGTCCCACCAATAGCCTTTACAAATTTTTTCTGCATCGCCACTACTTCAGTAACGGACATCGCCGCGAACGTCTCCTGCACTACGGCGCTCGCGATCCGGAAATCCTTATCCTTCCCTAGAATCTCCGGATGCACCTGAAGTGCGCGCTCATTGAGGCCCATAAGATATAGACCACTGAGTCGTCGTACACGCGAAAGCGCGACATACCCCTGACCATACTCAAATGCTTTTGATAAATCGATGACCGCCGCATCCATACTCATCCCTTGGCTCTTATGTACCGTCATCGCATACGCAAGCCGCAACGGTATCTGAGATATACTTGCGCGCACCTTACCTTGCTCCTCAAGTTGCCACTCCATAGGTTCAACGGTTACGCTCAATCCACTCTTGGTATTGATGATCGGCTGACTGTCCACACCCCAGCCACTTACAACGCCGAGCGTGCCATTAACGAATTTTCCTTGTGGCGAGTTCTTAGTAAACATCACTGCGGCTCCTTCTTTCAACTCAAGCGTCTCGGGTGAAAGACATCCGCGCCGGAGTCCCTCAACTAGCGAGTCCTTCCCCTTTGAACTCATGTGGAACTTCCTTATCGTACCTGGAAGTTTTGCGAGCTCCTCTGCATTGATGCGATCGACATCGGCGTTATGTGAAAAGAGTTTCGGCGCGTTTGATGGAAATTCCACTAAATCTATATGACGCTTCATCAGTTCTTCGTGGTGCGACGCCCCAACCTCCCCTGAACGTACCGCGGAGAGTACACTGAAAAATTCAGCATCATCTTGTCGATACTGTTCGGTCAAATAACACGTTATCAGATGTAAATCCTGCCAAGTTTTCGACGCGTAGGCAAACTTGACACCACGATCTCGAGAAACGGGTGGCAGCTGGAAAAAATCACCGACAAGAACAACCGTAAGCCCACCGAAAGGCGCATCAACACGACGTACCTCACGACAAATGATATCCGCCATCTCAAACGTAGTCGCTGAAAGCATTGAAATCTCCTCGATGATAAGCATGCTCGCCTTCCCCAAGCGTCGTGCAATATGTTCCTTGCTTGCGATGCGATCTACGTCAGCCCTTGTGAGGAACTCGCTGATACCAATACCACTCCAAGAATGGAGTGTCATACCCCCAACATGTGTTGCCGCAATACCAGTTGCTGCCGTTACCGAAGGTTCGATGCCCGAGGCGCGAAGCCATTTGATGAACTCGTTTACCGTATGCGTCTTACCACTCCCTGGCTCGCCGGTAAGGAACACATTTGCGCCTGTCTTCAGAATTGAGAGCGCTTCACCTTGAATCATCAGGATACTGTACCAGATCGGAACAGATACTTCTCTATCAACATAAAGAACATGTAAGGTCGGTGACACATGGAACGTATATCGAGTATACTGAAAGTAATGAACATTGTATCTCTGAAGGACGCTCTTAAAAACGTGATGCGGGGTGAGGTTACAGATGATGCGGCAACGCGAAAAACCGTAAGTCGTGATACGAGCCTTTTCACGAGAATGCCGGAACTAGTTACATACCCAAAAGATGCTACAGATGTTGGTGCGATAGTGAAGGAAGTATCCCGTGCCCGCGAAACAGGCATGGATATATCGCTTGCCGCACGCGCAGCAGGAACCGACATGTCCGGTGGTCCCCTTACCACTGGAGTTGTCGTATCTTTCACGGAACATATGAACCATGTACTTGAGGTTGGCGATGGCTATGCCATCACCGAACCCGGCGTCTATTATCGTGATTTTGAAAAAGCGACACTCGCAAAAGGCTTCCTTCTACCCTCCTACCCCGCCAGTCGCGAAATAGCGGCTATGGGCGGCATCGTCGCGAATAATTCCGGTGGCGAACGTACGCTTGCATACGGCAAGACAGAGAAGTATGTCGAGGAACTCGAGGCCGTCCTCTCCGATGGCTCGCGGGCGACCTTCAAAACACTCACGCCCGAAGAGGTCGCGGATAAAAAAAAGCTCCGCACGCTCGAAGGTGACATTTACCGAAAAATGGACGCGCTCTTAACCTCAAACGCGGCGCTCATTGAGGCACACCGTCCGAAAGTCTCAAAGAACTCGGCTGGTTACGCGCTCTGGAGCATTCGCAATGAACGCACCGGTGCGACGAATCTCGCGAAACTTATCTGTGGTTCGCAAGGCACGCTCGCACTCTGGACGAAAGCGAGGCTAGCCCTCGTCGCACCGAAGGAGCACCGTGCGATGCTTGTTATATTTCTCCACGATCTTGCAACTCTCCCAGAAATCGTAAACCGAGTGCTCGTACAGCGGCCTGAATCGTTCGAGAGCTACGACGACAAGACCTTCACTTTTGCCACGCGCTTTCTATTCGATATCTTAAAACAAATGGGGCTCGCAAAAGCTATCCATCTCGGTATCGAGTTTCTACCAGAAATTGAAGAGGTACTTACTGGTGGCGTGCCGAAGCTCATTCTCATGGCTGAATTCGCTGAAGATACGATCGAGGAAGCTGACAAAAAAGCAGTAGCGGCTCAAGCGGCGCTCGCCGATCTACATCTGGAGACGAAGATTGAGAAGAATGAAGGCGAGTCGGAGAAGTACTGGATCGTCCGCCGCGAAAGCTTCGCGCTCCTACGCAAAAGCCTCCACGGTTACTACGCATCCCCTTTCATTGATGATTTCGTCGTGCCACCCGCAAGCTATCCTGAGTTCCTACCGAAACTGAATACACTCCTCGATGAGTACAAATCGCATTTCATTTACACTATTGCCGGTCATATCGGCAACGGAAATTTCCACATCATCCCGCTTATGGATCTCTCGAAAGAGGAAAATAGAAATGTAATTCTTGAGCTCGCACCGAAAGTATACGAACTCGTGATACGCGAAGGCGGCACAACCACTGGCGAGCACAATGACGGTATCATCCGCACGCCGTATCTACCGATGCTTTTTGGCGCGGAAATGGTCGCACTCTGCGCGGAAACGAAAGAGGTATTCGATCCACAAAACATCTTCAATCCCGGGAAAAAGGTTGGCGGTTCCTTCGCCGATATCAAGAGTGATATGATTACATCAATGATATAACGTTTCGATAGAAACTGAATATGAAACGTACAATTGCCATTATTATCGTTATTCTTTTGGCTCTCGGCATGATCGGGCTTTTCTTTCCAGCCCTCCTTTCTGGCACGCACTAAACACAAACCGCCACGCTTCACAACCGAGCCGTGACCTAGTTAGGTCTTGTTGTGACGATGGTCCTCTTAATTGCTCCACTTCCGCATTATGGTCTAATGTGATATTATATATATGGATGCACGCCTTAACGATTACATAGGAGGAAATAGTGATGCAAAGGAAGTGGTTTTTTTTGTTCGTCTGTTTAAGCTTCTGGAACGTTGCAGAGGCATCATCCGTACCAGTTGTCACTGGCGAAATTTACTGGCATTGGAATTTATCAATGCGCGGGGAAGAGACACCGAAACCCCTCAAAGAGGTTTCGGTGTCTACATTCGACGGGGACAGAGGGTGGATTGATTTTCTGTCGAAGAAAAAAGAAGGATGGGAACGGCATTCAATATCGGATTCTGATTTCTTTATGAGATCGAGGAGATTCCGATTTTGCCATCCACCCGCGCACGTGCCTATTCCTCAAGCATGGATTATGTTGATTTCTGGGTTAATTTCTGGACTCAGCACGATGGCGCTGTGCAGGAAATATTCCCCGTCTTAGGCAGCACCTCTCATACCTCGGGACCAATTGATCCCGAGGTATTTTTTATTACCGCAGTTATCCACACTCTACGCACTATTGCGCCTTTGGCACATTCCTGTCATACTGTTTCCACTCGCAGAGTATTCGAGCTTCGCTCGGTCTTAAACGGCCGCAAGTGTTCAGTTTCGGCGAGGTTAATGGTTAGATCCAATACATGGACAATACGCAGTCAACAGCATCAGTTCAGGGAAATAAGCTTTATGTGGGTGGTATTCCTTATCGCTCGACGGAAGACGATCTTAAGAAGGCCTTCGGTGAGGCCGGCAATGTCGTATCCACGAGCATCATTAGTGATCGTATGACGGGTCGCTCACGCGGCTTCGGCTTTGTCGAAATGTCCTCCGAAGCGGAGGCTCAGGCAGCTATTGATCGCTGGGATGGTAAGGAGATGGATGGACGTACGCTCTCGGTCTCTTTTGCCCGTCCACAGGGTGATCGTCCCCCACGTCGCGAAGGCGGTTTTGGTGGCGGTGATCGCGGTGGCTACGGCCGCGGTGGCTACTAAATTCTTCCCCGAAGGAATGCCAAGGACGCCTGTTCCCCACATGGGGAACAGGCGTCCTTGTTTTCACCGCGGTACTTTCCGCAATGTTCATATCACAGACATGTAGTATAACTGGTTCCTGAATTCTCGCTTTGTTGGGGGAAGAACTCAAAAAATGGCGTAGGTATTATACGATTCTTGCACATTTCCAGTCGCCGTGAGTATAGGAGGCACCGTGGCTAAAGCTGGAATTGCAAAACTAAAAGCCCGGAAACTATGACGCTAAATGCTGATATAAGGGATGCGTTTCATACGCAATATATATAATATATGCATAGCGCAACGAAACGTTTTCTTTTCTCATACGTATATATCTATAGTTCGCGTATCAGTTAACACACAAAACTATGTCTATACTTTCTAAACGTAACGTCTCGATCATCGTCGCCGGGTCGGCGATGATTTGCTCTTTTGCCCTCACTGGGACTGCCTTTGCGGCAGGCCCAGGTTGGTTTGGCCACGGTATGCGCCCGGTCATTATCGGCACGGTCGCATCTATATCGGACACAACGCTCACGATTACGGCAAAGGATTGGCACCGCCGCAGCACTACTAATACGACCCCGACAACCTACACGGTTAATGCGACGAATGCCTCTGTCACCAAAAATGGCGTGAGTTCACCTTTTGCAGCCATAGCCGTTGGCGACTCAGTCATCGTCCGTGGCACCGTAAGCGGTACAAACGTGACCGCCACATCTATCTTCGATGGCGTGAAAAAAATCCGACCCGGAGCAATGCCAGGACGCAAGCTCGGTATGGGTTTCGCCTCGAGCACCATCATTGGTAACGGTCAGCCCGTTATCGGCGGTAATGTAACGGCGATCGAAGGTACCACCCTCACCGTTACAAATAAGAGCGGTGTCACTTATATGGTCAATATAACCTCAGCAACTGTGTCGAAAAAAGGTGTCGCAGACGCGACAGTTTCGGACATTGCTGTCGATGATAATGTCCTGATTCAGGGCACAGTGAATGGCACGTCGGTCACAGCTACCTCGGTCGTCGATCAAGGTACAACACCAACCACCAAAACTGCGACAAGAGGCACGAACCTGAATACGCACGCCGGTTTCATGGCCGCCATTGGCGGATTCTTTTCTCACCTCTTCGGATTCTTCTAAGAGAAGAACCTATTGAGACCTTTTATGGCCTTTCTTGGAGTCTCCTTCTTACCCAAAATCGATGCTCAATTAGCATAGAATCATAGCGATTTTAAACAAGCATTTCGCGGTTAAAGAAACTTTTGGGAGGCTGATTTTGTGATACGGTGGCTTAGGTACAAGCTAAAACCTTAAATATTTAATATGCGCCTTAAAAAAGCGGCCGAATCTGCCCGGAATGCGGCGATGTGCGAAGCAAAAAGAATGGAAAGAGGAATGGTCTGCAGCGATACAAGTGCCTGAACTGCGGGCAGCAATTTCAATCATCGAAACGAGATGCCGGAGTGAGTGCTGGGCTCTGGAAGGAATACACCGAGGAGAAACAAACGCTCAAGCAGTTGGCGAAGAAACATGGCCACTCGCATCCTTGGGTCCGCTCTCGGCTCGACCAAGTTCCCGTCCCGACTCCCGAAGTCGCTCCACACCCGACTGTCATCATCGCCGACACTACCTTCTGGGGAAGAAAGTACGGTGTCTGCGTGTTCCGTGCCTGGCCGCTCGCGAAGAACATCTGGTGGCACGAAGTATCGAGCGAGCTCATGGCCCACTATCGATATGCCCGACAAATCCTCAGGGAACGAGGCTGGATCATCAAGGCTGCTGTGGTCGCCGGACGACGAGGATTCTTCAACGTTTTCAACGATATTCCGGTGCAGATGTGCCAGTTCCATCAGATCAAGATTGTGACGAGATACCTCACGAAGCGGCCAAAGACCGAGGCCGGGGAAGCACTCGTCACGCTTGTCCTCACACTCACCACGACCGACGAGATGACCTTCACCGCAGCACTCGCCGACTGGCATGCACAGTTCGACACATTTATGGATGAGATGACTGAGTCGACATTCGAGAACGGCAAGACGACGCGACACCACACCCACAAGGGTGTGTATTCTGCATACCATTCGCTTGAACGGAATCTCCCGTATCTTTTCACGTATTTAAAATATCCTGAGCTCAACATACCGAATACCACTAACTCGCTTGATGGCTCGTTCTCTGCGCTCAAGAAGAAGCTCGGGGTGCATCACGGTCTGCGCCGCGATCGCCGCTACAAAGTCATCTCCAAATTACTGCGGGATGGCGCTTAATTCAGCCTCCCATTTCTTTCTTTAAACCGCATTTCGAGACCCTCCTCGTCAAGCGCTATCTGCACCGCCCTTCGCCCCTCCATCCGCTTAGCAAAGGCGGATAGGTTCGGGTAGTCCGTAAGCTCGATGCCCGCGCGTGGCGACCAGCGCAGGATGGTGTATGCATAGGCGTCCGCGATGCTGAAGTTCTCGCCGAGGAGGTAGTGCTTGTCCGCGAGCATGCTCTCAAGATAGGCGGTGCGCTTTTTGATACGGTCGATGGCCGTCGTCTTCTGCTCCGGAGGCAGGGTTGGAGAAAAGAGCGGACTGTAGCCCTTATGAAGCTCTGTGCTGATAAAGGTAATCAATGAGAGCATGCGGTAGTAGCCAATCGTGTCACGCTCAGGCGTCAGTTCCGCCTTCGGCGCCTGGTCGGCAAGGTACTGGATGATGGCGGGGCCTTCGATGAGTACCTCACCGCTATCGAGCCGAAGTGCGGGAACGTATCCGCCGCGCGGATTAACGGCGAAGAAGTCCTCGCCCTCGGCGGTCGTACGTGTCGCTCCATTGAACGTTACCTTAGACAAAATTACGGGCAGTCCTGCTTCGCGTGCGACGATGTGCGGCGAGAGCGAACAGGCCCCGGGTGAATAGTAGAGTTTCATTGTGGATGGCGGTTATGGCTATACACGTATAGTATTCCCTGCGTGCGCTACACCGGTGGGGATAACCTCGCTAGAAATACGGGATACGGCGCCGGCGAGTGGTATATCGTAAGACCCATCAGGTTTTGCTTCCAGAACTGGGTCTATATTCTTGGAAGATGAGACTCCCCCACAAGGGTATCTTGTGACGTGTCTCATTTAATAAAAAAGAATGTATGGCTGAATTTGAAGAAGATCCTGTGTATGGTTTCAAGAATGAAAATGAAGGGAAAATGGTGTTGATGATGCGGAGGTTTACGAAACCTGGGACGAAATACTGTCGAGGAGACTATCATAAGGTGGATACAGATATTTGTTGTTTCAATTTCTCGTTAAGTTTTATGAAATCCTCTCTGCTGATTTTCCCATGTTTCCAACCCTCGAAGGTTATACTCTATTTAGTATGGAATCAAAAATGGTATCCAGCGTCCTGACCAACTGAGAATATTGAATCCAAATGTCGGGAGGGGTATCTTGATTTAAATACTCTCTATCCTTCTTCCAAACCTTTATATCCCACTCAAGATTTTTCTTAAGGAAGTCCGAAAATACGATTGTTGAAAGAGAACGGCTATTTATTGCCAAGAGTCGCTCCTCATGCGGTTAAAGAAGGATATTCAGAGCGGAAGTATTGAGGGGGTATTCCGTGCGTACCCTATTATCGACGACGAGCGGCGGATACTCTGGCCGGAGAAGTATAGGGATATAGAAAGCGTCAAAAGACTTTCGAAGCGCTTCACCGATGTGGTCTGGGTGCGAGAGTTTCTGCTCAAATCGCTCAGCGCCAACGGGCATGAATTGATACATCCGATCATTACTACAAACTATGGAGACAACAGCAGGACGCAAGAAGAAAGGAGTGTGCGATTGCCTCCCCGACAAGTTCCGCTCATTCCGCAGATGAAGGAATTCAAAATCTCCGTTCCGTACGACAACGCGCCTATATACCTACTCATGGATGATAATCCAGAGTATCTCCTGTATTTCGGGAATGTGTATCTGAATGAGCCGATGATGAGAGGCTCGGAAAGAGCGGCGGAAATGAAAGCGCTCGCGGATGATTTAGTGGAGAAGCTGAAGAACGGGACAC
>DAICZX010000044.1 GCA_027310925.1 Candidatus Parcubacteria bacterium | reverse complement strand
CGAACGGAACGCTCTCCTACCGCGTATCCATTCTCGAAAGAATGGATACACCCGCAATTTCGGCACGACATTTAACACCGATCATCTTCGGCGCAAGGACCCTCGATGAGTGAGCTGTTACGCTTTCTTTAAATGGTGGCTGCTTCTAAGCCAACATCCTCACTGTCTATGGATCCTCACTTCCTTGTGATGTACTGAATGTCGATTTTGGGGCCTTAATTGGCGATCAGGGCTCTTCCCCTCTCGATCGATGGAGCTTCGCCCCCACCTTCTAACTGCTGCGCGGGCACGTGGTATTCGGAGTTTGATAGGGGCCACGAGATTTCTCCCTATTGGTCCCTTCCAGTGCTCTACCCCCACGTACACATATCGCAACGCCAGCCCAAAAGCTGTTTCGGAGAGAACCAGCTATTCCCAGATTCGATTAGCTTTTCACTCCTTGCCACAAGTCATCCGATAGAGTCGCACGACTAACCAGTTCGGGCCTTCATCTGTATTTCTACAAACTTCACCCTGCTCATGGCAAGCTCATCTGGCTTCGGGTCGTATGTATCCTACCAACGCGCTATTAACACTCGGTTTCCCTACAGCTCCGCCCCGTAAGGGCTTAGCTACGCAAGATATACACACTCGCCGGCTCATTCTTCAATAGGCATGCCGTCACGGTGCACCACTTTGATCTCAACCTTCTATAGGCTGATGACCAAAGAACTATATTATTTGATTACGATCTTCCACCTGGACGAAAGTGGCGGATCTTCTACCGCTTGCCTCCCAATCCAGCTGATGACTCTTTTTGTTTCTCCAATTTGGAGAATAACCTCTTCCCCATTCTCTAATCCGCGTTCGATAAGCTGACGGACTTCGACAGAAGTAAGTTTGTCATCTTTTTTAAGATTAAGATCAAATTCATCCATCACTTTCTCCTTAAAGTTAAGAACAAAGTGGTGCACCGCTCCGACCCCTTGTAAGTACACGGTTTCAGGTCTATTTCACTCCCCTCTCGGGGTTCTTTTCACCTTTCCGTCACGGTACTGGTTCACTATCGGTCATAGGACGTGTTTAGCCTTACCGGTTAGTTCCGGTAGATTCACTCGAGCTATTCGTGTCTCGAGTTACTCAAGAATATAAACAAGAGTCGTCATGCATTTTACGTACGGGGCCATTACCCTCTGGGGCGCTGCTTCCCAGCAGCTTCCGCTATGCAGACGATTGATAACTCTTTTCGTACAAAGACGATGTCTATATCTTACAACCCCACTATCCGAAGACAGTGGTTTGGGCTTTTCCCTTTTCGCTCGCCGCTACTCGAGGTATCACGAGAGTTGCGTTCCACTAGCACGAATTATCGCGCCAGCGGAACGCAACTCATATTGTTCTCTTTTCCTCCGGGTACTGAGATGTTTCACTTCCCCGGGTTCGCTTCTCGCAGGCGTTACCCCGCGGATTCCAGTTCAAAACTGGAGGGTTTCCCCATTCGGACACCTCCGGATCAAAGGCTACAAACCGCCTCCCCGAAGCTTTTCGCAGGTTAGTCGCGTCCTTCATAGCCGTCCTAGGCCAAGGCATCCACCGTGCACTCTTAATGTCTCTCGTACGGAGACCTGAATACCACAATCATTAATTCACACATTATCTCACTCGCGACAGTAATACCGCGAGATTCAATTTCTTACCTATGCGTATTCGTATGTCAAAGAATCATGTCTCCTGAAACGAAAGAACCGCCTGAAGCGGTTCTTTCGCGTTTACACGCGCGGGCCTTACGGCCTATCCGCTCCTAAAGTTTTTTGATTCTTTCGGTTCGTAGACACGTATGAGCGAGTATAGACGAGGGCGGTTATGGCGTCAATAGCCTTTACAAGTTTAATATCCTTCGCACTTCAAACAGTCTAATGTAGACATACTATATAGCGTAAGTAAAAGACCGTGCCAGGAATCTCAGGGAGACTAACGAGGAACTCAATCGCGTGATTGATAACAAAAACCGCCCTACTTTTGAGGACGGTTTTTGAGAGACTCTAACTTATTTTAGAATCAGTTCTTAATCTCCGAGTGGAGACGTTCAAGATAACGCGCTGCTGCCGTCTGGCCACCGAGACCAAAGGCGAGACCAACTGCAAGCGAGACGGCAATGACGATGCCCTGGAATAGGGTCTCCACAAACGCGGTTGCCACATTAAGTTGTGCAAGCGCCGCGAGAAGGGCAAATACCCATATCGCGTAGCGTGCTACCTTTCCGAGAAAACCAGCCGCGTGCAAAGATACCGCTTTTGCCGAACCCGTAACAATGCGCTCCGCCGCATCTGCAATAACTGCCGCAACAAGCAAAATCAAGACTGCGACAATCACCTGAGGCAGATACCCAAGAACAACATCACTGATAAATAGATTGACGGTCGTTAAGTGAAGCACATCAAGCGACGCGACAAGAAAAACGATGATGAAGAACCATTTGACAAGGGCGCCCAAGAATTTACCCGAGGAGAGTTCAAAACCAGCGCGAGAAAGTACCCGCTCAATACCGGTCGATTTAAGCGCCTGATCAACGCGCAATGCATTGATAATCTGCGCGACCACGCGACCAAGTCCGATACCGATGAGCCAACCAACAATAAGGATGACAATCGCTACGACTAAATTAGGAATGAATGCTACCAGCCCGTAGAAAAGGTTCTGAAAAGACTGGCTAACCGCTTGCGCCCATGTGGTGAAAAACATAGTAAATAATGCTTTGTTTATATGATTAATGACTCGCGCTTTATCTGCGAGCTCCTACAGTAAAGTATAACATTTTCAAATACCGATTTTGTCAACGAGGAGGCGGTGTGGATAATCAAAAACGTCCCGAATAAGTCGGTCGTAGATCCCTCGGCGATAGCGGAAATCTGGCGTTGCAAACGAAGCATAGCGGATTTCTCTTCCTAATTCCGCTTCGAGAGAACGGACGGCACCAGCAAGCACACGATCCTCGAGATGATCGCCCACGACGAGAAGATCAACTTGCGCCTCAAGAACGCCCGTGAAAAGTCCGGAAAGTGCAACTAGTCGTAATGTTCCTGCACGTTTGAGCGCCTTTGTTATATCCTGCGGGCGCACACTCGTCGTTTCGCGGATGAATGCGTTAAATGCGTCAAGATGTTCATACTGCGGGTTTATCTGGTACTGGATAGGGGTTTGTGCTCTTTTTTTACGTATCAAACCAGAAGCGAGAAGGTCAGAAAATTCACGACGTACGACCTCTTTCGACATTTTCGTACGCTCGGCTATCTCAGTAAGGGTGAATGCGGTGTCTTTATTAAACATAAAAAGCCGCAATATTTTGAGGCGGGCACCTGAACCAAATATCTTCGCGAGTAGTTCCATGATGCTGACCAGTGTAGACGTTTTGGTCTCCAAATGCAAAACACGTCCCGCCTTGCGATGGGACGTGTTTTTAGAAACAAAGTCGGATTATTTTAGTGTCACTTTCGCCCCGGCATCCGTAAGCTTCTTCGCAAAATCGGCAGCTTCCTCTTTCTTCATGCCGGTCTTCAGCATTGAAGGTGCCGCATCGACAAGATCCTTGGCTTCCTTGAGACCAAGAGCAAGGACTTCCTTCACCACTTTAATGACGCCGATTTTGCTCGCGCCAACGTCAGTGAGTTCAATGTCGGTCGTTGACTTCCCCTCCTCTTCCGCTGCCGCGGCAGCGGGGCCCGCTTCTGC
>DAICZX010000043.1 GCA_027310925.1 Candidatus Parcubacteria bacterium | reverse complement strand
TCACTCGCAACCTCTCACTCAATCAGACGAACGCTGACGTCAAAACACTTCAACAATTCCTCAATACGCACGGTTTTACTGTTACGACTCAAGGTCCCGGTTCTCCTGGCAACGAGACCACATTCTTCGGCCGAGCGACCTATTTGGCACTTATCAAATTCCAGAAAAGCGTCGGGCTTCCTGCGACCGGATGGTTCGGGCCGATGACGAGAGGGAAGATTTCCGCGCTCTAAGTTTTACTAGCACAATACTTACCTCTACTTTCGAGAGATGCTAAAATAAGCGGATGGGAACACGGACAATATTCTTTATCGGAAAACCTGGATGCGGGAAGGGGACGCAGGCAAAACTGCTCGCGGCTAAAACTGGTTGGCAGGTTATGTCGGCCGGTGACACGCTTCGAACGATGGCGACGCTTGATACGCCCGTCGGACGGAAGATGAAATCTCAAATGAGCGCCGGTCTTCTCATGCCGTCGTGGCTCCCCACCTATCTTTTTTTGAAAGACATTTTTGCGCTCCCCGATGGCGCAAGCGTCATACTCGACGGATTCAATCGTAAGCTGCATGAAGCGGAACTCATCAAGGAATCTCTCACGTGGCTCGAACGGCCGTTCTCCGTCGTATATCTGCGCGTATCCGATGGAGAGATACGTCATCGTCTCGCCCTCCGCAAAGAGATTGAGGATCGCGCCGACGATCACGTCGTTGACGAACGTTTGAAGGAATATTATTCCCATACTGAACCAGTTGTCGAGATGTTCCGTAAAGGCGGCAATATCATCGAGTTGGACGGTGAGCAGCAGCCTGAGAAAATCGCTGCCGAAGTCAATATCGCGCTCAATATTCGATGATAATTACGAGCGACACCGAGCGAGCGGATCTTATCGAAGCGGGGAAGCGTCTCGCATCCGTGCTCCGTGCGCTCAAGGCGAAGGTGGCGCCCAGCGTCACTGCTGAAGAACTCGACGACCTGGCAGAAGAACTCATTCGCACGAAGGGCGACGAGCCATGCTTTCTTGGTTATACGCCCGAGGGTGCGCCGCGCCCGTACCCTTCGACACTTTGTGTCTCAATAAACGATGAGGTAGTGCATGGCATCCCGAATGAATCAGTGAAGGTTCTGAAGGAAGGCGACATCGTTGGACTCGACTTAGGCCTTACCCATAACGGCATCATCGTTGACGCCGCTATAACCGTGCCGGTAGGCGAAATAGACCAAGGAGTAAAAAAGCTTCTTGACGCAACTGAGCGTGCCCTTGCGAAGGGTATAGCTGCTGCCAACCCAGGGAAACATATCGGTGATATCTCATATGCTATCCAGAAGGAGATTGAACGTGCAGGTTTCAAAGTCGTAAAAGAACTCGGCGGACACGGTGTCGGTGATCTCGTCCATGAAGAGCCGTTCATTCCAAACTTTGGCCGCCCAGGTGAAGGGGAATTGCTCATCGAGGGTATGGTGCTTGCTCTCGAGCCAATTTCGGTAGCAGGTAAGTCCGCAGTCACCTTGGCCGCTGACGGTTATACCTTTCGTACCAAAGATGGCTCTCGCTCCGCGCATTTTGAACACACCATCTTGATTGAAAAAGGTGGAGCGCGTATCATAACTCAATAACCGCTGTAGGCGATTTTATTTTTGAAACCATGGCACATCCTAAAACTGAACGGACACTCGTTATCGTGAAGCCTGATGGCATTCAGCGCGGGCTTATCGGTGAGATTATAAAACGCTATGAGCGGACCGGCCTGAAGCTTGTCGCGCTTAAGATGCTCGTTCCGACCGAAACAATGGTCGAGGAACACTACCTTCTTGATCCGAATTGGAAGAAGAGTGTTGGCGAGAAGGCGATTGCAAGTTATGTAAAGAAGGGCGAAAAACCCCCTTCCACTGATCCAATTGAGGTAGCCGATAGCGTTGTTGTGAGTCTAAAAAAATATATGACAAGTGGACCAGTTATTGCAATGGTTTGGGAAGGTGGTCATGCGGTCGAACTTGTACGAAAGATTACGGGCGGTACTGAGCCACGTAGTGCCAGCGTTGGTACCATACGGGGCGATTTCGTTCTTGATTCATATCAGATGGCAGATACGGATACTCGTGCAATTCGTAACCTCATTCACGCATCAGGTACGATTCCTGAGGCGCAGAAGGAGATACCGCACTGGTTTACACCTGCGGAAATCATCAATTATCGTGTATTGCACGAAGCGACACTCTACAACGTCAACATGGGAGAAGAGGTTTCCAAATAGTCTGAAATTATCTGCAGTACCGTGGGTTTCACAGTTCTTTTTACACGCTTCTTATAGTAAAGGAGTATACTAGGGTTTGGAGCCATTCTTAAAAACGCAACTTGCTATATCCTTGGGAGCTTTGTATTCAGGTGCGCTTGGTGAATTCCGTAAGGAAATCCGATAGCTGCCATTCGGGCACCCACCTAGCAAGACAAAGTTGCTACACAAGGATGGCTCCGCAAAACCCCGTCTCTTTTGAGACGGGGTTTTGCGTTGAATCTCTAAGTGGATGATCAATTCCCTAATACATCTACATCTTTAGAACCAATCCCAATCTTTGGCATCAATGCAATAATCAAGTCTTTCTCCACCAATCCGAACTTCCTTTATCTCCTCAATAACTTTTTCCGCCGTATGTCCATATTCAATCCAGGATTCTCGCAGTCCGTTATCCTCACTTCAGATGATTGACGTATTTGCCCATTTTTCTCTATTTCTTTTGAAGAAGCATACATCTTTTCAAAGCCTCTCAAAGAACCAAACGTATTTAAAAATTATCTATTTTTAATAAGTATCTAAAGTCTAAAGCACTAAAATCC
>DAICZX010000036.1 GCA_027310925.1 Candidatus Parcubacteria bacterium | reverse complement strand
CCCTCGGTGACTCCTCCCACCCCAACCTGTTCTCTCACTGCTTCTCCGACCTCAGTTACGACAGGCGCCACCGCCACACTCTCATGGACAACAACGAATGCCACTTCCTTCTCTCTGGATAACAGCATTGGGACGAGTACTCCGGTTGAAGGAGGATCAATCACAACCCCTGCAGTCACTGCTACCACCACCTATACCGGTACAGCCTCGAGTACTGGCGGATCCGCCACTTGTACGGCGACTGTGGGGATAGCGACAACGACGTCATAGTTTATACTTTCTTTATCTATGGAATCAGCATTCTCAGGAGAACAGGTGCGCCGGCCAACATTGTTACAACGTTGTTTTCGGTTTGTCCGTCGCTTTATTGTTTTGTTTCTCCTAATTATCCTCGTTCTCTGGTCATACGGTTTTTATGAGCTTGGCCGCCAGGTTGTCTATCAGGAAAATCGGAGCCTTTTTGAACAACAGCAGGCAACTGCACTATTGCAGAAGGTTGGAACTCTTATAGAGCTTCCGGCAAATGAAACACCAACCATGGCGACCATTACGAACGCTGCACTCGTCAAACAAACGCAGCCTTTCCTCGCGAACGCTGAGAATGGCGATGTTCTTATCATCTACGCTAACGCTAAGACGGCTATTCTCTATCGTCCCTCGGAAAACAAGCTCATCGCCGTGGGACCTGTAACCTCTGCGACCGAGCAGACAGCGCAGCAGCCCGTAGGTGCTTCGCAGAGTGCTACAACAACTACAACCACAACCCAAAATGCAATCACAACCACTCAAAAGAAAAAATAGTGCCGTTTGGAGCATCATCGTTGTTGCCATTATAGGTTTTGGCGCGTATACAGCTCACGCCGCGACCGCCGGCATCATTGACACCACCGACAAGTACGCCTGGAGCAATGTGGGTGGTTTGGTGAACTTTAACCCTACAAATGGCAATGTACAGGTGACTAGCACCGCCCTTACCGGCTACGCTTGGAGCGCAAACGACGGGTGGATCAACCTCTCTCCGTCGGAAGGCGGGGTGAAGAATGACGGGGCAGGGAACCTATCTGGTTTTGCATGGGATGAGACGGCTGGCTGGGTGGACTTCTCGGGCGTTAAGATAAGTACTGGCGGCAGATTCACTGGTGAAGCAACGGGCGGTACCGTAAATGGTGCAAGCTACGTTATAAACTTCAATTGTACAAACTGCGATGTTATTACCAGTTGGACACCGCATACTACCGCTACTCAGAACGGCAGCATTTCTACGGTATATACCCCGACGACTTCAACACAGCAGTCGAACCAGGTTGCATCTTCGACTCCTTTTTCTCCTTCCTCATATACGAATCAACCCGTTGGGGTTAATCCGCCTCCAGGAACTTCTCTTCCTCCTCTTGCCGCTGTTGGAGCAGCAGGACAGACATCCATTCCATCATCTATTCCATCGTTAGGTGGCGGATACCCATCATCGGTATCGGGCAATTCGAATACCCCCCTTCCCTCGAACAATAGGTTCTCCTCCACCTCTTCACGAGTATCATCCTCCTCAGGAGGCTTCATGAGAAGCATTGGTATTCCAGTATCCATCGTAGTGGTTGCAATTGCAGTTATTTGGTTGATTAGATTCTTTCTTTAATAAGCAAAGTTGCACCCTTCCTTAGGAGAGGCAGTGGCAATACACCCGAAACAGTTGCAATCGATCAGTTCTTGTGTTATAAGTTTATCCCGATTCGCTAACATAAAGATCGTAATTCCATGATTGACGTGAAACCTGTTCTGCTCTCAGGTATTAAACCGACCGGGGATTTGCATATCGGTAATTACTTTGGCGCGATGCGTCAGTTTGTTGAGCTCTCGAAAACTGGAAAATATCAATTGTTTGTTTTTGTCGCCAATTATCATGCCCTCAATACCATACAAGATGCTGAGGAAATGCGTCGGCGCACGAATGAACTCGTGATGGCATATCTTGCCATCGGTCTTGACCCGAAAAAAGTAGTCTTTTTTAAACAGTCAGATGTGCCAGCACACACTGAGTTGTGTTGGATTTTCGACACCATAACTACGGTACCCTATCTCATGCGTGCTCACGCATATAAAGATGCGGAGGCGAAGAATAAAGAAATAAGTGTCGGGACTTTTAATTACCCGATGTTAATGGCAGCAGATATCCTCCTTTACGATACGGCAATCGTACCGGTGGGGGCCGATCAGAAGCAGCATATTGAAATAACACGTGATGTGGCTGAGAAATTCAATAGGATTTTCAAAACAGATATTTTTAGGCTTCCAGAGCCATATATTATGCCTGACGTTGCTACTATCCCAGGTACTGATGGTAAGAAGATGAGTAAAAGCCATGGAAATATTATCCCAATTTTTGCCTCACGCGATCAACTTGCAAGGCAGGTCATGAGTATCGTGACTGATTCCTCGGGTGAGCGACCCGAGAACGTATACCGAATACATCGTCTCGTTAGAGCTGATTCTGAACTGTTACCGCTCTATGAGGCGCATCGTGGCAATTATAAGGTGCTGAAAGAGTCGCTGATTGAAGATCTTGACCGCTATCTTGCGCCATTACGTGCTGCCTACGAAACGCTCAAACAGGACCCTGGCATTATCGATGACGTTCTTACGAAAGGGGGGCAGGAGGCCCGCGCGATAAGTGAAGAGAAAATGGAAGAGGTACGCCGCGTTATCGGAGTATACCAAGGTTAGGTATTTCATTAATGTGAAAATGTAATCACGTTGCTATACTTGAACCATGAAGAACGACTGGAGTGAAGCGGGTCATGCGCTGCAAAAGACCTTCACATTTGTTGATTTCAAAGAAGCGCTTGCGTTTGTGAACAGAGTAGGTGAGATCGCTGAACGTTCCCAACACCATCCAGACATATGCATTAGAGCATATAACAAAGTGTCCATTTCAACCACGACTCATGATAAAGGCAATGCGATAACCAGCAAAGATCGAGAGCTCGCGGAAGCGGTCGATAACATTTCTTAGCTCCCAGGCCATGCGGAGGATGTTCACAAATGCCCATCCAGGATAGTATACTAACGATCCATCAAAGGTCTCTGAAGGGCTTCACGAATATGCTGGGCAGTGGGTCGCGCTCTCCGTCGACCATAAGGTTGTTGGCAATGGCCGCACCTATCAAGAAGCGACAAAGAATATAAAGGAAAGGAAGGACGTAGCTCTTTTTCCTATCCCAGAAGCAGATCTTGCTCTCGCACCATAGTCAGCATCGTGAAATTCAGTTACAAAAAGTTTCCTAGAAGCACGGATACGAAGAAGTCCTTTATCGGGATGCCTCTTATCCCGGTCGCGCTTTTCCGTGGGAAGGAAAGCACAATGCCGTTTTTTGCATTATTGGATTCCGGCGCCGATGAGGTATCGGCTGCATAGAGGCTTTACGGCCGCACTCGGAATAGAGGATATAAAGACTGGTACCCTGAACAAAACGTTGGGGATAGGGAATCAGGTTGTAGACACGACGATGTAGAAATTCAGGTAGTGGGCAATGACAGGAAATTGAAAGTCAGAGTTGGGTTTATGGAGAGTAATGAGCCACGCCAAATTATTCCCCTTTTAGGGCGTACTTTCTTCAAACATTTTAAGGCCGTTACTTTTGAGGAGAATATTGAACGTGATTTTGAATGCAGCGGACTTTTGTGTCACCGATACTCAAGAAATTTGTAGTTGTATGAATATAAATACTGGCGGAGTATTAGTCCGCCAGTAGGCAAATGAAGGAACGATTTCCGTCCTGTCCAAAGAAAGGTAATCGCTCGCTATAGTTATCGGACAGTCTTTTAATATTGTTGGTGGTCAATCAGGGGAGGACTTTTTCCAGAGTCCTGGCGCACACACATAATTCACGCGATCTTTCTGGCTAATATTGAGACAG
>DAICZX010000013.1 GCA_027310925.1 Candidatus Parcubacteria bacterium | reverse complement strand
CGCAGACGCAAAAATTTGCACTATCCGCCGATCGTAGCGCGAAAAACAAACGTCACGGTCGCGGCCGTCAAAGCGAATACGGTAAGCAAATGCTCGAGAAGCAGAAAGTGCGCATTACGTATGGCTTGCAAGAGCGCCAGTTCCGCAACTACGTGCGCAAGGCGCTCGCGGTACATAGTGCGAAACCGGTCGACCGTCTTCACGAATTTCTTGAACTTCGTCTTGATAACGTTGTTTGGCGGCTCGGTCTCGCGTCTACAAGGCGCGCAGCTCGTCAGATGGTTGCGCATGGCCACGCGCAAATCGAAGGGAAGAAAACTCGTATCCCCTCATACGCACTGTCGGTCGGAGACCGTATCGGTGTGCGTGAAGGTTCGAAGGGGCATGGCGTTTTAGTTGGTTTCAGCGAGCGTTTTACGGAACGCCCGCTTCCGTCCTGGCTCTCGTGGGACCCGAAAACAATGGAGGGCAGCGTTCTCGAGCGTCCGACCGCGTCGTCCGCGGATGTCGCGGGCGATTTGGCAGCCGTGCTCTCGTTCTACACGAGATAATCTTTATTCGCGTTCATAGCTATTAATTAATGGGTAATTACGATTGCGTTATGTAATACCACATCACACTTCCGAGCAAACCCCGTATTGTTTCCGAAGAGGATACACAGGGTGTTTATGAGATTGATTCGCTGTATCCAGGTTACGGCCACACACTTGGCAACTCACTTCGTCGCATCATTCTTTCTTCTCTCCCAGGAGCGGCTATCACACAAGTGAAAATCGAGGGAGTCCCCCACGAATTCGCCACCATCGATGGTGTGCGTGAGACCGTTATGGAAATGCTGTTGAATCTCAAGCGCATACACTTCGTACTCCATGGAGACGAACCGCAAACCATAGCACTCTCGGCAAAAGGAACTACCGAAATTACCGCTGGAAATTTCACGCTCCCCAGTCAAGTAGAAATACGGAATCCAGAACAGCATATCGCCGACCTCTCCGGGAAAGCATCGCTTGAACTTGAGGCGACGATTGAACGCGGGCTTGGGTACGTGCCGCGTGAGGTGCTCGCTCGCGACAAGGTCGACATAGGTGTTATTGCGCTTGACGCAACTTTCACACCCATCCGCCGTGTGAATTATGAGGTGGAGAACATGCGTGTCGGTAATCGTACTGACTTCAACCGCCTACGCGTTCTTATCGAAACTAACGGTACGATCGCGCCACGCGAGGCGCTCTAACAGTCGATCGAAACCATGATTCACCAATTGAAAGCAATCATTGGTTTCCAGGAAAATGGCTCAACAAATAACAACGGGTCGGTTTCTTCCACGGAAGCTGGAGACGCATTGGTGGGCGCAGGCGCAGCGAAAGTGAAGATCGCCGACCTCGGTCTCTCTGCGCGTGTCGCGTCGGCTCTAGAGAATGCCGGCATCAAGAGTGCCGCTGGTCTTGCACGGAAAACAGCGAGCGCACTTAAAGAAATTGACGGTATCGGCGATAAGGCAGTTGGCGAAATCGCGCATGCGCTCGCTGGTTTCGGTCTCACCCTCAAAGGTGAGTGACGATCTATGGCGTACACTAAAAAAGCACGAACTTTCGGTCGTCCGAGTAACCAGCGCAGAGCGCTTTTGCGCTCACTCGCGCGTTCGCTTGTCATGCACGAACGTATTTCGACGACAGAGGCAAAGGCTAAGGCGCTTCGTCCGTTTATCGAACGCCTCGTGACATACGCGAAAAAAAACACTCTTGCGAGTCGACGGCTCACCAAAACGCGTCTTGGTGATGACATTGCCGTGAAGAAACTTTTCGACTCGATTGCTCCACGATACGCGACACGGGCAGGCGGCTACACGCGCATCGTAAAGCGCACCGAGCGTGGTACAAACGATGCGCGAAAACTTGCTTATATCGCTTTTGTCTAGTACAAGTACAGAGTCATGACCCTCAACACGAAACCGGAACCGACGACTTACACAATTGATGCGACTGACCGCACCATTGGGCGTGTAGCGAGTGAAGCTGCCCACGCACTTCTTGGGAAGCGTTCTGTGCATTTCAGCAAAAATCAGACATTGCCTGTGCACGTCGTCATTCAAAACGCGAGTAAGCTCCATCTCCCTGCACGTCGAATAAAGGGTAAAATATATCTTCGATACACTGGTTATCCAGGAGGTCAGCGAGAGATGCGCATGGATGAGATGATTGAAAAAAAGGGTATTGCAGAAGTTGTCAGGAAGACGGTCGATGGTATGATTCCGCGCAACAAACTTCGTACACCGCGCATGAAAAATTTGATTGTGAATGCGTAAATATATGACAACAACCACTTTTATTACGGCAGTTGGGCGTCGTAAAACCGCTATTGCGAGCGTGCGCATGACGAAAGCCGAGAAGGGGAGCGTGACGGTCAACGGCAAGAGCGCAAAAGAATATTTCAAAACGAATGAGCGCGCAAGAATTGCCGAAGAAGCGCTTGTGGCCGCTCAGAGCGTTGAGCATTACGCGGTCGTTGCGCACGTCTCGGGTGGTGGTATTGCGGCGCAGGCTGATGCAGTCCGCCATGCGATTAGCCGTGCAATCACGAAAGCAGAACCGAACACACGCACCGTACTCAAGGCTGCGAAGTTCCTGCGACGCGATCCGCGCGCTAAGGAGCGCAAGAAGCCGGGTCTTGTCAAAGCCCGCAAGGCCAAGCAGTGGTCGAAGCGCTAAGCTATCAAAACCGCCTCATAGCGGTTTTGCTTTTTACGATAAGATCTTTAATATAACCTCAGGTAAACACGAATGGAGTGAACAATGGGAACGGCATACGTGTTGGTAGTCGTGAAAAATTATGATGTTACAGTTCTCGCCATTAAGATGCCAATTGATGGAATTCCCTCACCGGGGGAGGAAATCTTGGTTGATTTTGATGATCCTCAGACCGAGTTCGTTGGTGGGAAGTGGAGCGAGAAAGAGGCGCTGGGTAAATATTTATTCACCGTATACGAAGTCAAACAGTTGGACGAGTTGAACAAGTTACCGATCGTTGTGTGTTTAGCGTTAGGGGATGATAAAGAAACATAAACATAAGTGTAATACTCTCGCGAGAGGCGCCGAACGGCACCTCTTATTTTTGACTTCGTATCCAACCTCAGGCATAGTAGATATATGGATGAACAGGATGACATGAGAATTGAGGCTGAAGACATTGAAGCGGAAGAAAAAGCTGAGAATAAAATAGCGAAAATGCGCGAGGAGTTGGAGGTGTGTCGAAAGGAGAAACAGGAATACATGGATGGTTGGCAACGCGCGAAAGCGGATTACGTGAATGCACTCAAACGATTCGATGAGGAGGCAAAAACATCGGAAACACGAGGGATCGTGAAAGCCGTGGAGACTCTGTTGCCCGCTTTTGACGCTCTGGAGCGCTCTAAAGAGCATAGCGAGATTCCCGAAGGATTTTTAGCCATAGCCCGGCAGCTTGAGAATGCTTTCACCGCACTTGGTCTAACCGCGCTTGGCGTCATCGGGGAACATTTCAATCCAGCGTTGCATGACGCACTCGGGCAGGACGTAGTTGGTTCTTCCCAAATGGATGACACTGTCACGGCCGTGCTCGAAAAAGGATGGCAGATTGGTGATTTCGTTGTCCGTCCAGCTAAGGTTCGTGTCGGACACTTTGCAAGCGAGAAACAAGAGGCGTAAAATAAATCTCTAACTTTAAAAAAATATGGCAAAAATTCTTGGCATTGATTTGGGCACCACGAA
>DAICZX010000011.1 GCA_027310925.1 Candidatus Parcubacteria bacterium | reverse complement strand
CACCGGTCTTTAACGTCACTTCCGCTGTCTTGATGCCAGAACCACCACGACCTTGGACTTTATACTCAGAAATTTTTGTGCGTTTCCCGTAGCCTTTACTCATAATAACGAGTAGTGAGGCATCCTTTGCTTCAACCGCAGGAATGACTTCCGCCGAGACCACACGATCACCCTTCCGCACATTCATCCCGCGCACGCCGCCTGCAGCGCGCCCCATCTCGCGAACATTCCCAACCTCAAAACGAATCGATTGCCCTTTTGCCGTCACGATAGACACTGTATCATTCCCAGAAACATGGTGTGCTGAGACAAGTCTGTCACCCTTCTTTAAATTGATCGCAATGATACCCGAACGTCGAACATCGACAAAAGCACGCGCCACCACTCGTTTTACTACGCCCGCCTCAGTCACGAACACGACCGAAGAAGCTTCAAGCGCTGCTCCTTTCGGTACTGGCAAGATAGAGGTTACTTTTTCCTCGGCCGCAAGCGAAAGAAAATTCATAATGCTTTTGCCTTTAGTCGCGCGTCTACCTTCAGGAAGTTCATACATTTTGAGTTGATACACCTTGCCGAAATCGGTAAAAAAAAGAAGGTCGCTATGAGCACTTGCGACGAGAAAGTGCGTCACGATGTCTTACTCTTTCGTTGCAATATCAACGACACCGATACCACCACGCCTCTGTACCCGATACTCGTCTGGATTTGTCCGCTTCACGTAACCTCCCTGGGTAAGAAGTAACATCGATTCCTCATCTGGAACGAGGTCCTCAACGGAAATATTTTGTACCCCACCACGTATTATTTTCGTCCGCCGATCGTCGCCATATTTTTCGACAAGCTCTTCGAGCTCCTTTCTTACAACGGCAAGAATTTTCTTCGGTGAAGAAAGAATTTCTTTGAGCTTCTTGATGAGTGCTTGTACCTCAATAAGTTCGTCTTCAATCTTCTTACGTTCAAGACCCGCAAGCGTCTGGAGTCGCATTGCGAGAATTGCCGCCGCCTGCCGTTCGGAAAATCCGAATTTTTTGCGGAGCGCAACATCAGCACTTGGAACATCCGGTGCTTTTTTAATGATGGCGATAACCTCATCAATGTGATCGAGTGCCTTTGAGAGACCGAGAAGAATATGCTCACGCTCCTCCGCTTTATGCAAATCGAACTCCGTACGACGTTTCACTACTTCCTGACGATGTTTGACGAAATACCTGAGCATACTGTCCAGAGAAAGCATCTCCGGAACGCCATCAACGAGTGCAAGCATGTTGTAGTGAAAAGTGCTCTCAAGTTCTGTATTTTTATACAGAGCGTTCAGAACGGCCTGGGGGTGTGCCGTCCCCTTAAGTTCGATTACGACACGAATGTCACTCGTTGACTCATCGCGCAAATCACGAATACCTTCAAGTTTTTTCTCTTGTACTAGATCCGCGATACGCGCGATGAGCTCGCTCTTATTCACGCGATACGGAATAGAGGTAATGACGATACTTGTATCTTTCTTTCCATCGTCAACGATTTCTGCTTCACCACGCACCACTACCGGCCCTTTGCCCGAACCGTAAGCATGCGCAATATCCGCCTGACTGAAGGCAATGCCACCGAGCGGAAAATCTGGGCCTTTCACGAATT
Source organism: Candidatus Parcubacteria bacterium (assembly GCA_027310925.1). Classification (GTDB taxonomy): domain Bacteria; phylum Patescibacteriota; class Minisyncoccia; order Phycocordibacterales; family Phycocordibacteraceae; genus C7867-001. The sequence continues at coordinate 2,307 of DAICZX010000011.1, read as the reverse complement.
GAAGAAGATCGCCTGTCGTTGCCTCAGGATTTTCAATGAGATGAATAGCCGCCGTAACGACTTCACGAAGATTGTGTGGCGGAATGTTCGTCGCCATACCAACGGCAATACCAAGCGTGCCATTTAAAAGAAGATTTGGCAGCGCTGAGGGGAGCACATTCGGTTCCTCGCGTGTCGCATCGTAGTTGGGATTCCATGCGACGGTTTCTTTTTCGAGGTCGGCAAGTAACGATTCCGCGATACGCGACATTTTCGCCTCGGTATACCGCATAGCCGCTGGGGAATCCCCGTCGATGGAGCCAAAGTTCCCTTGACCGAGCACGAGCGGATAACGGTAAGAGAATTCCTGTGCCATCTTGGCCATTGAATCATAAACCGCCGTATCCCCATGCGGATGATACTTACCGAGCACTTCGCGGACCACGGTTGCACTTTTTCTGAACTTTGCACCGGGCACGAGGCCCATATCCTTCATCGCGTAGAGGATACGACGGTGCACTGGTTTCAAACCGTCACGTACGTCTGGCAATGCCCGTGCCGTAATGACTGACATCGCGTAATCGAGATACGACGTGCGCATCTCCGAGACGATCGGTTGGTTGATAACATTCGCCGCTACGAGAGACGTATTGGGTTTTCTATCTTTCGAAGCCATTGTCTATCTCTTTAAACGTCTATGCCTGTAATTAAATTAAAACGGGATGACCGTCTGCTCCGCCCCCGCCTGTCCCACGGTCGAAGACGCGGCATCGATGATCTCGATATGCACCGATGTATTAGCGTTCTCGGAAGGCATGGCGGCAACGGCGGCAAGATTCGAAGATCCGTTTTCGCCAACGCCAGTCGCGATTACACCCGTCTGCCCGGTGCTTTCGGCAAACGAACTCCCTTGAATGGTAAACACACCGAGAGAGACGTTACTGATGAACCACACGAGACCGACGAGCGTTGCACACGAAGCTGCAACCGTGAAAGCGATTTTCTTACGAATATGGTGCGGTTTCCCTTTTACCTGCTCAATATGAGCAAAGATGGTTTTCATATGAATTAGGGTGTCAGTATTAGTATACTCCCATCACGGCCAGTGAGATCCTTTTTCTTAAGAGTAAGTTTATCGACTTTCTCACTACCATTTCCAGCCTCTTTCAGAAAAGCTTCAAGTGCCTTTGACTCTCCCATGCCGTTCCAATGCATTGGAACGATGATCTTCGGCTCAAGTGATACTGCAAGCTTATGCGCATCAGTGGCTGAGAGTACGCCATTCGAGCCGATCGGCACAAAAAGGACGTCTATCTTATCAATACCCTCACGCACCTCAGGCGAGAGTTCAGTACCGATAAGCGCACCGAGATGCACAAGTGTCATGTCTTCAAGGTTGACTATGTAAATGGTGTTTACAGCCTCTGTCTGGCCTTTTGTGAGGCCGTATTTACTGTGGGAGAGAAATCCCTGTACGGCAACACCTTGTCGCTCGTATTCGCCAGGGCCTGTTATAGAGAAGGGAATCTTATCGCCATAGGTTACTTCCTCAATGCCATTCATGTCCGGATGATCACGCGACACGAGCGCGATATCCGCACCAAAACGCACTGCAGGAAGCGTCGCGCCCTTAGCAATAGGGTCGAAAACAAGCGTGAGATCGCCAAACGTTACCTTAAAACACTGCCCTCCATGATGCGTGATAACCATGATTATATTTTTATTTTAGCACAAAACGTGTCCGCACGATAGCGCCAAGAAGTAAACATTAAGATTCAATCTCAGCCAATGTGACAAATATGACGACATGAAAATGATCTAACATCGTCACAAAAAATAATGAGGTGCTGGTACGCAGTCTGGATAATGGATTCACAGGATGCTAATATATTAATAATCGTCTGATTATGAAATCTGAGTCACCAAGCTCTTTGGAGGTATTTGTCAAAAATATCCCCCCATCAAAGATTCTACTTCCTTACGCGTTCCATGACCGCCTTAAGTATGTTTTTTGGAGAATTTACACCCCCTATCACCCTTTTATTAGAGATATCACTCTCAAACTGGGCATTACTAGACACAGGGGGCGTCAAGATTTTATCCTGGGGAAAATCGCACCAAATCAATCGGTGAAGGAATTCATATCTTTCCTGGTTCAAAAGGGTTTTAAGAACCATTTCGTAGCATGGAAAGATTCCGATGAGTTGGTCAGCCTCCGTTATTTAGAAGATTTTTATTTTCAATATCATATTCGTGTTTTCAAGGATGGAGAGGTCAGGGGTCATTATGAATACACGCCAGAATACCGACCTCTTTCACACCTATTGG
>DAICZX010000008.1 GCA_027310925.1 Candidatus Parcubacteria bacterium | reverse complement strand
GTGTTGGTCTAGAGGTTGGTCTAGAGACAGACTACACACCTCCTTCTGCCTTCGACGGCTGTCGTGCCATTGACATTGTCAACCTAAAAGAACTGCAGCAGTTTTTTGTCGGGGCAACAACCTCGTCTCAAGTCATGGCCGCCTTTAAAGGCATAGCTGGCGAGTATATGCCCGTCGCTACTACAACGTTTGACACCACTGCGTACAGCCCGCACATCTATGCTCCTAAAGAGGGAGGTATCATAGAGTCCCATTATATAAGCGTCGACAAGGGAAACTTCTTGAGCAATCAAGACCTTGGCGTTAAGATTGTTGGCACGTATCGTAGTGGCCCCGTCACAACTGTTCCTCTCACGAGTCCTCTCAAGTCGGTGACGAATTATTGGGAGTACACGAGAGAAAACGGGAATCTGACATTGGTATGGGAGAAAAGCGTCTACGGCCTCGACGACGGCTCAACTCGGACACTAACGAGGAATGACAAGAGCGTCAGCCTTGCGATGTTATTCAGCTCCGCGCCTGTGACATCAAACGCATCATCATCCGCGACAGTTTCCGCCATCGCTTCATCCACGTTCAAAGGCTCGACGACATCTCTGGCCGTCCACCGTCCGCAAGGATTCTTCGCGTGGGTGTGGCGCTGGATCACCTCCTGGTTCTAAGCAGTTCGCATGCTCGTATACATTCACCAATTCTTTGAGGCGCTCGTTTTCTCAGGAGTGACGGAAGCTGTGGTTGTCCTGCTCCTCTGCGTCGTCCTCAAGAAGAATGCGCGAACGATGATCGCGACGGCGTCAGTGGCGTTCTTCGGTACGGCCGCCACGATTCCGTATGTGTGGTTCGTGTTCCCGACCATCTTCTGGTATTCCTCGACGCTGTCACTATATTTCGCAGAAGGCTTCGCCTTCTTCGCGGAAGCACTGCTTTATAAATTCATCGGGAAGCTGTCTCTGCGACAGGCGCTCGTGTTCTCTCTAGTGGCGAATAGCGTCTCTTTTGTCGTGCCCCTACTTTTTCACTTTGGATTTTAGGTTGGAGAAAACATCTTAACGAGATAAGCAAGGGCTTATTAGAACCAGTCTCAAAATAACCTGATACAATACGAGGAAGGAGCGGGGCCTAACCTCTTTCCCCATGTTCATCACCAACCCGCAGTGGGACGTCGTCGCACCCTTTGTTGCGCCCCTGAAGCGTATGGAAACCCGTGGCCGTCCCCGCCAGGACGACCGCCGCATTCTCGAAGGCATCCTGTGGATACTCAAGACCGGAGCGCACTGGAAGTACCTGCCCAAAGACTATCCTCCGTATCAGACCTGCCACCGCCGTTTTCAATACTGGGTGAGGAATGGGGCCTTCGACCATATCCTCGAAGCTCTCGCCATGGACATGGAATATCGAGGGCGTATCAAATTGGATACCTGCTTTCTCGACGGCACGTTCGCAAGTGCTAAAAAAGGGGCTCTGGCGTGGGACCCACGAAGCGTGGGAAAGGCACCAAAATCATGGTCATTGCGGACGAAGGGTCTCTTCCAGTCGCCGTCAGTGTGGCGTCTACTTCTCCGCACGAGATCACCCTGGTTGCGGCAACGCTTGCCGGCCGATTTGTCCGACAGACTCCAGCTCGCCTCGTCGCTGATCGTGCATACGACTCTGATCCGCTCGATGCCGAACTCCTGAAGCGGGGCATCATACTGATTGCGCCGCATCGGGGGAACCGAGTAAAGCCTGCGACGCAAGACGGCCGGGCGCTCCGCTCATACAAACGCCGTTGGAAGATCGAGCGCACCAACGCGTGGCTGCAGAACTGGCGCAAGCTCGTGACTCGTTATGAATATTTGCTGGAGAATTTTCTCGCCTTCGTGAAGCTTGTCTGCATCATGTTGTTATTCAAAAGGTATTTTTGAGACTGGTTCTAGTCTCGGGCTTCTACACGACCGTACAAATGGTCGCATTTTCACCGTCGGCAAAGACTCTCCTTTTGTTGCTGCCACCGAGTTCGGTAAGGGGTTCCATGCCTATCTAACGGCATAAGGTGACTCGCACTCATCGTATTGTAGCGGATATCCTTGTTTTGCATCACGATCTTGCCACGCATGTATTCGAGCAGGGATGGAGATGTTATCGGCCACAAACGCCACGACTTGAGTGCTGCACTTCAGTATTGAATTTGGGGAAGCCACTTGACCCATTATGAGAAAGAGCATAGGGTTTCGGCAGATTACACGGTAGTTATTTCTAACGAAGTTTTCCCAGAAGGGGGTTGCTATGAACAAGTTCAAGCGTCTTAAATTGTTGGCCGAAACAAATCTACTCAACCTTAGCAGGAATCCTTATCCAGGCCGAGGTATCATCGTCGGCCTGGATGAGACGGGGAATTTCTTGGTTCAGGTTTACTGGATCATGGGCAGAAGCCAGAATAGCCGGAACCGCATCTTCGAATATGAAAAAAGTGGCAACCGCTTATTCACCACAGCGGCTGACCCATCGCAGGTCAAAGACGCGTCGCTCATCATGTACAACGCGATGCGAGAAGCCCCTTACAAAGCAAACGAAGGTACTGCCTATCATGTTGTCAGCAACGGCCATCAGACCGATGCGGTTGTGGATTGTTATCTAGATACCCCAACCCTAGTCATGGCACTGCATAAATATACTTACGAGCCGGATGCGCCGAACTTTACTCCACGCATCACGGCGGTATCTTGCTGGCGTCAGCACACGCCGACTGCTGTGATGGCGATATTGCGCAAGTCAGTGTCATTGCGCGATGCTTGCGATCGTCAGTTCTACGAGTTCGGCAACCTTGAAAGTGGATTTGGTCACTGCATCACGACGTACTCCGGTGATGGTAATCCCTTGCCAGCATTCAATGGTGTGCCGTATCTGTTGCCACTACGGGGCGCAGAACGGCAGATTGCACAAACCTACTGGGAGGCGTTGGATCCCGATAACCGCGTCTCACTCGCGGTGAAGTTCATTCCGAAAGAAGGTCATTCCAGTATGGATGTTCTCAACAAATACTGAAGGCCTGAACACGGATCAGCCGGAGAAATATTGCGCCCGTTCAAGGTAAAACCTTGCGGGCGTTTCTTATTTCATACCAAACACCTCTATCCAGCGGGGCAAATGTTGCATTGCTGGCAATTTCTCATATTTCAAGTTTGCTTATAAAACTGTACCAAGTGTGCCAGATACAGCATTTAAGCCCTGCTGCGCAATGCTTGGAACACCTGTAACGAGAAGGCGAGTTCCGTGTCGCAACCATGCCGATATTGATCCTATTTTGAGCATACGACCGCACTACGCCGTCATTTTTTGATGATATACTAACTTCCGTTCCTCATTACCAAGTTTAATTTCGCATATAATGTACACCTTCGTACGTTCGCATGTTGCTTCTGCGCTTACAGGCATCGCTCTCTTGGCGGCGCTCTTCAGTGTGGTACCGGTTGCCCAGGCGGCGACTCTTTCTGCAACACAGATAGATGCCATTACGAATCTCTTACAAGCGTTCGG
>DAICZX010000033.1 GCA_027310925.1 Candidatus Parcubacteria bacterium | reverse complement strand
ACTTTAAGAATGCCCACACAAACCTATTTGGATCGAACAGTGTATGGTCGCTTGATGTCCATAGAAAAAAGGTAATGGATTGGTTACGCGCTCGTCCGGTATAGTCCCTGTTGTATAGATTCGAACATCGCCCCACATGCGGGGCAAGACAAAATTTTGAGAGTACAATTGTCCTATTACAGCCGACGATAAATTTTGCGGATCAAATTACTTCAGCCCAATGATAGAGCAAGTTCTGAGCTTGCCGACTGAATTTGAGGATAAACAGTTGGTTTCAATGCAGTGCAAACCAGAGCCACACCGCAACAATGCCGAGTACGATAATGATGCTCACCACTTGTTGCCAGCGTGGCTCCTTGATGTGCGTCTTAAAGTGCTTGTCGTTCTCAGCCACTAGTGCTCTATGGGGCGAGTAGAGCTGGGGAAGGGTATCTCACTCACAGATTGGATTCAGGCAATCCATTCACCGTGTCATACACGTTATACGAAAATGAGATGACCAGCCTGTATAACCACCAGACCGTTAGCACGAGGGTTCCGATTAGTGGCGGCTGACCGCTCCATGCGGGGATATGTAAAAACATCGGACTATTTCTTTTGTTTCCTGTGAAGCCTCTCATAGACGAAGTATCCGACAAAGACAATCGCCGTCGCCGCAAGTATGTAGAACAGATTATTGAACGCAGGATCAATGGCGCTCCATTTGTCGCCAAGATAGAGACCGATGTACGTAAGAACGGCTGACCATAAGAACGAGCCGATAAGGGTATAAAGGAAGAACTTCCAAATATTCATCTCGAACATGCCCGCTGGAAGCGATATGAAAGTACGGACTGCAGGGAGAAGTCGCGACGTAAAGACAGCTCCTGAACCGTACTTCTCGAACCAACGTGCTGACTTCGCGTAATCGCTCTCCCTAAGCCATACATACTTGCCGTAGCGACGGATTAGATGAAGAAGAGTATACTCCTCTAATTCGTAACCAAGGTAATAGCATAGGAGGGAGCCGATGAGATTCCCTATCGTGCCCACCAACACAACGAGGGGAAATTGCAGCGTACCCCGGCTCACCAAGAATCCAGCGAAAGGCATTGTCACCTCAGAAGGAATCGGTATAAGTATGCTTTCAAGCATCATGAGTAAAAATACGGCTGCATATCCGTATGACTGAACGAGACTGACGACGAGAGTAGAGAGGTGGGTCATGAAATTAGATTGGATGCGCAATGCGTCATTTGCCTTCTACGCTTGCGCTCATCAAAAAAGCCATGCCTGTTTTTGGTATTCGTTCATGGGATTATATGGGAAGAATAGCATCATACCGTAGCTTATCCTGAATCTTATTATAACTTCTCCGAGAAGCCATCCTGAAAGTCGAGCGAAGTATGTACGACGTCGTATCAATGCCTGTTACGATGTAAAAGCGGACTAGCAGATCAATCTTCTGTCAGCCGCGAGTAAGGCCTGTTCCTCACTCGTACAGCACGATTGATACAGTCAACGCGGCCCCACTTCGGACGACTTGGGACGTACTTAGAAAGTGTCAACAATGCGTTGACTTAGTACAAAGTTTTTTAGCCCCCTGCTTTTTTAACTTTTAAGAGTTCTACTTCAAAAATAAGTGTGGAGTTTGGCGGAATGATATTCCCAACGGCCTGGTTACCGTATGCGAGCGATGCTGGAATGATAAGTTTGCGCTTACCACCTACCTTCATCCCAACAATACCTTCATCCCAACCTTTGATAACGCTCCCAGTACCAAGAACAAAGGTGAAGCCCGAGGTTCCATGATCAGCAGAGGCATCAAAGACGGTACCATCGGTAAGCGAGCCAACATAGTTTACTGTCACGGTGTCACCTGCTACGGCAGTAGCCCCTGTTCCGATAACTTCATCCTGCTCTATAAGCTGAGTCACGGGAGGAGTAGTATTGGTAGGCATAGGAGTAGTAGTTGTTGTTTGAACGTTATTATTAATAGCGGTCCCAGAAGCTGACGAAGCAGGTGTGCCGAAAACCGAAAGACTTGGAAGAACAAAAAACATGATGATTACAACGAGTGCAAGTGCAACGGCAATTCCAGTTTGGGTTGGTTTCATATGCAATAGCTATTATATAGTAACAGTATACTATGGGACCTGAAAAGTTTTAAATCGCTTCACCTCCTCAGCAACAGCGGCTTGCGCGATACTCTCATGTCCTGGGACTTCACGATCGAGGAAGATCTTGAGTGCGGTTGCGTCACCGGTTTCCGCGAGCTTGGCGAATTCATCGCGCTTATCACTGGCAAGCTTCCCGATTACCGACAAGGTCGCAGCCTTAAGTGCAATCTCTCCAAACTGCGCAATGATTGTTTGCTGCTCGGCAATCGGGAGGTCCTTGATACCGAGATCGGCAGCAATGAGGGCGGTAAGTTCATCTTGCATAGATGGCATCATAACATAGGTGTTAGAAAATACGTTTTGTAAAGTCTTCTGAGTTTGGAATCAGCGACGGACCATGGTGGATAACCATCTCCAACGACCCGTTACTGGTTGGGACGTACTCGACAACTCTTGGAACATTTATGGTGCCAAGAAATTTATATGATTTATCAACGAATACGGGCACATGATGTGACAGAGCATAATTCTGAGCCTGTGTATCTATAATAGCCTTATTGCCACCCATGACGTAGATAATCCCTTTTACACTTGAGTATCCATGCGTCTCAGTCAAATTAATCGGGATGTTGTGAGCATTCGTGAATACCTCTTGTCCGGGCACAGGAGTCGATACATGGTCGAACGTATGGTGATGTGTACCAGCATAGACAGGATTGCCTTCCGCGTCATGAACCACACCACCGGTACCATCATGTACAACTGAATCGTCAATCGTTGGCACGGGGGCGTGTTCGATCGCGATGGGTAGTGGCTGAGGATTGGTGGCCGCGACATGCTCTACAGGCTGAGACAACGGTACTGTCTCTTCAACCAGATGGTGCGGCACAACCTCTTCGGGGTGGTATGGAGGCGTAAGATGCATATCCATATCTCCTGTCGTATGAACGATATCCGAATGCATTGCATCATCGAGATGCACTTGCCCATTGATGATGGTCATATGCGCACTCGGATCGATGCGGACACTCGCGCCATCAGCTTTGAAGAATCCGTGATCGATAGCGATTCGGTGCACGACATCGTCGAGCGAACCTTTATCGGCTGAAATAAGCTTCGCTAGATCGCTGTTCTGGTTAACACCAGCAGGAAGTTTTACGTCTTTATCGTGCAATTCTTCCGCAAGCCGCTTAACCATGTATTCATATCCGTGGCCGGACGCAGCATCAACGGTCGGCATCCCGACATGATCGATGCTTCCTGGCGTTAAGGACGGCAACGGATGAGAGGGTTCAGTCCAAACCACATCATCATGCTGCGGCATGTCTGCGACGTGCGCATTAAAAATATTTCCGAAATCGTGCTGCGCCATCGCAAGGCTCCTCTGAAGGTTCTCGTGTAGAGTTTGTGCAGCTTGCGTATCTCCATTCGCAACCGCCTGTTCGAGCGCGAGCCGCGTAGCTTCCATATCTTGCGCGAGTTCTTGCACCACATGATCGACTCCAATTCCAGGGAAATGCTGGCGCGCAACCTCCATCCAATTTGCCACGAGCAACTGCTGTCCGGGCTCATGGTAGGGCACACTGGTAATCTCATCAGAAACATCGGAGTGGCCAGGCGTGCCGTGGACTTCGACCGTGGCAGAAAGATTATCGTCATGCACATGATACGTCTTATCTATGAACTCAGCATGTTCCGCTCCAGGCGCAGCTGCAGCATGCTCCGAAACCGTACCCGCTTCTGATGCGGTCGTGTGATGCCCGAGCATAGTGCCTATCCAATTATGTACGGATTCGCCCCATTGGTGCTGATTTGCGTAATCGATACCTTCCTTGACACCTTCCGAGAGAAACATCATGGCACTTCCCATGACTACAGTATATCCAATAGCTTTTGCCATAGCTATCTCCTTACCCCACTTTTCATCTTGCTTCAGTTTCTCAAACTTTAAGAACATGGTTGCCATGCCTGCGATGCGTTGTATGGCGACGACAGACATGCAAGCGAAAGCTGCCGGTATTGATACTGTAGAAAGGGCGCCTGCTCCGAGGCCAAGACTGAGACCAACTGCAAGTTTCGTCTTCCATCCGTACTTGTTATACTTCTCGCCCAAAGAACGGAAGAGTCCTTCCAGTCCTCTGATCTTCGCTGTTTCCGCATTCAATTCTCTTGAACGCTGCGTGAGATGCTCTTCCGAACTCTTCCACCATTCAAATTTCTCTTTCGTTCCATTCTCAGCGACCTCGATAAGCCCGCGCAATTTGTCACGCCATTCTTTCGACGTGCCATCCGCCATCTCATGTGCATGTCCCGGATCAAGAGCGGATCCTGGATCCGTAATGAACATCCCCTCAGAAACAGGCTGTATTGTAAAATCTTGCCCTCGCGAATTACCTTCAACAGTTGGAATATCCCCCTCGGGATTAGTGGGGCGTTCGATTAAATTCTCAGCTCCACTTTCAGACGTACCGGCATGAGTATGGACTTTTTCCACAACGACCGTTGATTCCAAACTTCGTAACTCTTCTTCAGCTGCAAGGGCATCCCTCTCAATATCATCATGTGTACGAGGATATGTTGGGTGGGCAATTTCCAATTCGAACATCGCAATATCGTCACGAAGTTTTTTTATTCGTGTTCTTCTTGAGTCATCAACATCTATCCGGTCCTCTACTGCAGCCTCCCTAGGCATCTCTCGAGGAGGTGGGTCTTCCATCGCTTTCGCCTTTTGTTCCGCAATGAGGGAGTCTATTCTAGAAGCAATTGTTTCCTGATCAACCCTTCCAGAAACGAAATTCTCCATTTGTTCACCCATCAAGGATCTGTATCTTTTAAGAACGTCAGGCGGTACCGGTTTCAAGGGTGGATAGATCCTTTCAAACTCTTCCTGAGCAACCCTGCGACGATCACGATAAAAATCTAAAGAATTTGTGGACACTGGTTCATCTTTTCCATCGTTTACTTGGGGGGGTTGATGACTTTCCCTCTTTATCCGGCGCCGAGGACGGTTACCTTTGCATGCTGGTTTTCTAGACGCCATTCCATCAACCCTATCGGCTAATAGTTTAAGATAGCTTGGTCGCTTTTTCTCAGGAAGCCTCCTATATAGATTGATGACATCCTCTGGTGGCGTTCCACCCTCATAGAGGTTCGCAAGTTCACTAGGAACCTGTGGTTGTCTTATCTCCTCAGATACATTCTCTCCAATAGATGTGCCGGGTTTAGATTGTGACCTCTTCTCTCTGGCTCTTTGAAACGCTTGCCTCATTACGCCAGACTGTACCTTCGATTTTTCTCCTGATTGTAGAATCTTTTCTGATGACATACTCTATTGCGAGAGATAGCGCTCGCGAATCATGTTTTCAACTGTAGCACGGTCGCGACCATACGTAAGCGAGGAAAGATGAATGAGATCATCCACCTGCGCTAAATTTTGTGCAGGTAAATCGGGTGTCTTCATGTCAAACGGCTTTTGTGGCACACCGCGCACAAGAATCTTCGCGTAAGCATTGCGATTCTCTATATTGACGAAATCGAGCGTCTCAAAAACGGGCGCGAACTGTTTTGAAAAAAACTCTGCGTCTTCTTCACCAACACGGAATATTGCCATATTGCCGACGTTACCAAAGACCGCATCACGAGTCTTTTCCTCGATTTGTTTGAGAAATTGATGCGCCACCGTGAGCGAAAGTTTGTATTTGCGCGCTTCGGAGAGAATGCCGGGAATGGAGTCGGTAGTTACGTTTTGAAACTCGTCGATGTATAGATAAAAAGGCGGATATGGCGTACGCGGGTTATCGGCACGCGAGAGCGCTGCCATGAAAAGTTTTCCGACGATAATGAGTCCGAGAAGGTTCGCGTTCTTTTCGCCGAGACGACCCTTGGAAAGATTGATGAGGAGAATCTTCCTCGTATCCATCACCTCACGGAATTTGAATGACGATTCTTGCTGCCCAACAATAGGGCGAATGAAGTCGTTCGCGGTAAAGTCATCGAACTTGTTCGTAATATATGGGACTATATTTTCAAGTGCCGCATCGCCACCAGCTTTCGTTGCAATCTCGTTCCAGAACTGATTCACAATCGGGTTCATGCTTTTCGCAAGTTTCTCGCGACGAAATTCATTGTTAGAAAGCACGCGCGCGATGTCGAGAATGGTTGAACCGCTCGCAGGATCTTCCATCACGAGTTGTGTCGCATTGCGAAAATACTGTTCGAAGGCTGGACCCATACTCTCTGGCACATCACCATAGAGTCGACGAAAGATCATCAAAAGTTCGTTCACGATGAATGTCTTCTGCTCGGGACGCGACATATCATACTCAAGAAAATTGAGACTAAACGGACGCGAGAGATCGGCAGGATCGAAGTAGATGACGTCTTTATAACGATCAGGCGGCACGGCGGCGAGAATATCTAGGATGTCGGAACCATGTGGATCTATGAAACAGCAACCCTCGCCATTTTCTATGTCTTGGATAATCATCGACTTCATGAGCCCGGTCTTACCAGTACCTGTTTGACCGATTATATAGAGGTGGCGCAGGCGATCCTCAGGATCAAGGTGCACACGTGTTTCCCGTCCGCGATACGTGTTGATACCGAGGAGTGCTCCAGTTTGTGGGAGCGAAAGCGGTGCGGGTGCATGTGTAAAACGTGCCTGCTTCAAGTGCGGTGAGGACTTAATGCCTGTCGGTGGAAAATGATAAATGGTCGTGAGTTCCCGTAGCGATAGTGGGAGGGCAGAGGAATCAGGCAGACGAAATGAGAACTCATCGAGAATCGTTTGCGTACGCCGTGCTTCTGGCGGAATACGTTTGAACACGAGCCGGTTCCCTTGCGTGTTCGAGAATTGGTTAAATGCCGCTTCAATAGTACCGAGTACTCGCTCCGCCTTACGTTCGTCGGAAGAAGAGACGGCAAATCGTATCGTCGCGCCGACGATTGACGCCGCGATCTTTTTCTCAACCTGCTCGATGTATGTCTTATTCTCTTCAATCTGACGTATTTCGGCTTCCTTTGCCTTCTGTTCATCCTTAGGTTTATTGGAGAAAAGAGCTTTGCCAAAATCCTGAGCGAGTTCCCCAAGCGCTGTTTCCGGCGTACTAAACGCCGCGGCACGTCTTTCGCCTTTGCGTAGAGCCTTGAGAATTTTTGTGTAATGCTTCACATGCCGTTCCGCGCGCGGCTCGACAATTATTTGAAGTGCCGCGCCTTCGCCCGTGGGTTCTATATTGGCGAACGCATTTGTGATCGCATTGATCGGATCGTAGTCAAAATCGGTGTAGTCTTTTAAGGGTAGCGCGGGATTCTCTGCAAACGTCGCGACTGAAGCAATCGAAGTTCCGTGTGAAGAAAATATGTTGTAATCGGACAGTTGCGGCACTGCCTGCGCATCAGGAAATACGGCGAGGAGTTGTTTTTCGAAGAGATCGCGCTTTCCATTCGGTACTGCCACATAAAATTGGAGCTCAGAACCTTCTGCTGGAACGGCGAGCTCAAGCGCGTAATAGTGTGGTTCGCCAATCACCGCGTCCTCAACCGAGAGAAGTCCTGCGTATAATTGTTCCATCCCAGAGATAAGCTCCTTAAGCGTTTTTGTGTGTCGATCTGCTTCCACACTTTTTGGTTCCGGAAGCGCGACTTCGTAGAGCGTCATCCTTAACGCCTTGAAACGTGGCATCTTTTCATCAATGCCAGATGCCGGAAGTCCTGCCGCGATATAACGTATAAGATATCGGTGAAAATCGTCTGTGATATGCGGATCGTGGAGTTTCTCAAGCACTGACAGTGCATTTTTTATACCTTTCTCCTCCAGAATCCTCTCTAGATTCCTGATTACTTGTTCGCTCTCCCCGAGATTGAGTTCAACGAGTATCGCGTCTGCCTCACTCTTTTGCGTTGCTTCGCTGATGCGGTATTCCGACGCCAAAACTTCCTGTGAAGCAGCGTGATGTATATGAATCTGTTCGGAAATAACACGAGAACGCTCGAGCACCCCGGATTCTTTCCCACGCCCGGCAAGTTCCGCCTCCTTGCGTAGCACTTGTTCGCGCAAATAGGCAAGCTCCTCTTCAGGCGTATACAATTTCGGTACAGATTCCATCTGTTACAGTATACTGCACCTTCATGATGAACTTTTTACTCGCCTGTATACATCTCGATCCGATCGCTATCGTAAAGACTGGTGGCTACCTTGGTATCGGATTCGGCTCGAAAATGGATAATGCTCTCTTCAAGCGTACAGATTCACGCTTCTTTAAACAGGAATATCTTGAACGCACTGAACGGTTTTACCAAAAATATGGTGGACACACGGTCATGCTTACCCGTTTTGTACCATTGGATTCTTTCTAGGCTCACTAATTCCCGGCGGCGGGAAATGTGTGCTTCCTCTTTCGCTTGTTATCGTTGTAGCCTCTTTCCTACCCATCCTCCTCAATCTCGCCCGTGGCAAACAAGCGGTCTAATAACCTCAAGTACCGGGAATCACCGGGTAACTCAATAGGTCAAAAGAAAACCGGCGAGGTACGTTCGCCGGTACTGCCCTATTGTTACTAGCGGCAAGCCGTGAGGGAAGAGATTTTTCTGAGTAACTGGTTATTCACTCGCGCCGGCAATCGAGACGTGACAATATGATTAGGCTTGTGTCCGAACCACACGATCCGACACTGCTCCTCGGGTGTGGCATAAAACATGTCTGCGGGTATCACCGTCCATAAATTTACCGGCCCAAAATGCAGATCAGGCCATTTTATAGTACGCATATAAAAGCCTCTCTTTCAAACAGTCTACGTTAAATTATATGCGAATTCAGAAGAACCGTGAAGTGGACATATGCGGAGCCTCTCCTAAACCATTCAGCCACATGACGCCATAGAGGCAATACGCGCTTATGTTAAACGCTATTCGCGGTTTGCAACGAACCTGGAATCAAACACGCGATGGACGATTCCAAAAATGGAAGACCCAATTTATCACCGCAAGTACAAGAGCAAATAGGAGCGCTGTCCAAAATCCGCCAACAACAAATCCAGGAACAAGATAGGACGCGAACATTACAAGAAGCGCGTTGATGACAAGCGAGAAAAGGCCAAGCGTCAGGATATTTATCGGCAACGTAAGAACAAGAAGAATAGGACGAATAAAGAGATTGAGCGCTCCGAGAACAATTGCTGCGATAAGCGCCGCAATAAGAGTCACAGAAACATTCGGGACAATATATGCCGCAATCAGGATTGCAAGAGTCGCAACAAGCCAGTGAAAGAATAACTTCATATTAATGAAGTACTGAATTGATCGCGCTTTGGAAGGTACTGTACGGATATGCACCCGCAATCATCTGTGTTCCGATCACGAACGATGGGGTTGCTTGGATGCTGAAATTCGCCGCTTCGGTACGGTCGGCATTGATTGCCGCATCATAAGTTGCCTGATTCGCAGCAACGGCAGCCTTAATTTTAGCAAGATCGATACCGCTCACCGAATTCGTCACATTAGCAAGGAAGGTCAGGTTTTCCGTTGCGCTCAAGCTGTTCTCCTGGGGTTCTGTCACATAAAGTGCCGTACGCCATGCAGCGAATTGCGCGGGATAAAGCGCCCATACCGCTCGCGCGTATTCAGCATCTACCATTGAGTCAGGACCGAGAAATGGAAAATCCTTGAAAACAACCTTGACCTTGCCTGCGTTTACATAATTTTGGATGATCGATGGCAATGTCGTGATTTCGAACTCCTTGCAGTAGGGGCATTGATAATCTGACCACTCAGCGATAGTGACTGGGGCATTTGCTTGACCAATGAACGGTTCGCCCGCGGTTTTTACATTCTTAATATTTACCGGTGGTAACGCGGTCCCCGTGGTTGTTCCAGCTGGAGTAACGGCTGGATGAGCTCCGCTCCATAGAACCGCTCCTCCGATAATGAGCGCGGCCAGCAGAACCGATATTGGTAAGAAATACTTGTTGCCCATGTTATTGGTGTCCATATGCAGGGAATAATACCATACTACTGGGACACACAATTGGGAGAAATTCCAAACTGATTCCCGTGGAACGAATACGGCAAGAAGTTTTGTGTAAATATTTATCGTTCATGTCGCGCAAAAAATCACGATCATGTCAGATCCTCTATACCGTCGTATTTGCATAACCAATCGCACTTCACGCGACCGATTTTTATTCTCTATTGATACTGAATATAGATCGGTGCGGGGGTGAGCTTTAATATTTCGGCAGGTGTCAGCATGCCGTGCGAAGGTGGTCTAAGGTCGTTTTTATAAAAGAGTTTGATGCCTGTAAATTGTACGGGTTCCGGATAAATGACTGCGTTATAAGTCCCCTTCTTCTTTCTTCGCGAGCCCCAGCCATCCATATTCATGACTATCTCAACCTCTGGCAACGGCCGTATGTTTTTATAATTAGTGACCATTGATTCCGTAAAACGGTCTACGATAAGCACCTTTGGCGGCAAGTGGTATTTGTCCACAATACTGGCAAGATAAGTAGCCGCATAATTTATATCAGAAGCATCAAAAGTGCCGATAACGGAATCGGGCGGATTACCATACTTCATAGAAAATTCCGGGTAGATAGCAAGTTCTACCTGTGACATTCTCAAATATGGTTCCAGTAATGGAAGTTCTTTCTGCAGATCGCTTAATCCGACTTGCACATCAAGAATGGCGAGCCCGTGTATCTGATTGGCTAGCTGAATTGTCTTTTCGATTTGATTATCCGGCATTCGTAGTCGGTACATATGATCTGAACCGGGACTTCCCTGAGCAACAACGGCTATGTATTCCAACGCCGGTATCACGGGCGTACTTGGATCAGCGGCCGCCCACTCCGCCGTCGTACTTGCAAGCATCGAGAGCATTTGGGCTGTTGGATACTCCCCGAGCACGCCCATCTGTGTGGAATAATAATTTCCGTAATAGGCGACGATGCGTTTGAAAGGCAGGATGGCGCCAGCATTAGGATACACCGTATTTACTGGCCAGAGCCGCTTGGCACCCAGTGTCGTAGTAGTCGAATCCAATGCCGCCTCAGACGAGGCAACGAGTGTTGAAGTGCTCACATGCGCAAGTGCAAAGAGCCGCGCGACATAATCGGCTTTATTGAGTACCGGGAGCGGAATGAAACGTTCATGGCCACCAAACGCTTCCGAGCGATATGTAAACGAAGAGAAATCAGCAAAGAAAAAAAAATACATGCCTACAAGCACGGCAACGCCTACACTTATCCAACGTATCGTCTTAGACATAATCAAACACAAATCATTCTAGCCGATGCCAGTGAAAAGCGCCAAAGGTGAATTCGCGAGAATGGGCATACCATGTGTCACCATTTTGCCCTTTCCTTATTGCACGGAACGAGGTATACATTCATTAATCTATGCGATTCAAACGAACAAAAATTGTAGCGACCATTGGCCCATCCTCCTGCGACGTAAAAACACTCACGAGTCTCATTGAGGCCGGCGTGAACGTTACCCGCCTTAATTTTTCACATGGTTCGCACGAAGAGCATGCACATTATATCAAGACTATTCGCACAATATCGAAGAAACTCAACGAGCCTGTCGCTATTCTGCAGGATCTTTCGGGACCGAAAGTCCGTATCGGCGATTTCATTGAGGGTGGTGTTACTCTTGTGCCTGGAGCGCGATTTACGCTTACTGCAAAAAAGTGTGCCGGCACGGAGAAACGCGTATTCATTAATTATCCGTACCTATATAGAGAAGTAAAGAGGGGCGATATCATTATGCTCGACGACGGTCGCCGAAAGCTCGAGGTTACCGCGGTGCATGGTCATGACGTAGAGACCAGCGTCATTGTGGGCGGCGATATTAAGGGTCGACGTAGCGTCAACGTGCCCGGCGCGTTTCGCAAGATTAATTCCGTCACTGAGAAAGATCGAACTGATCTCATCTTTGGTCTCGCACAGGGTGTCGACTTCATTGCGCTTTCGTTCGTGCGCTCCGCAGATGATGTGAGAAAATTTCGAACGCTCATCGAGAAACAATCGCCCAAACATACTCCTGCCATCATCGCGAAGATAGAGACTAATGAAGCGGTTGCAGACATCGATGCGATAATCGCGGAAGCCGACGGCGTTATGGTTGCACGTGGCGACCTGGCAGTAGAAGCGTCACCCGAAAACGTGCCCCTTATGCAGAAACAGATCATCCATAAGAGTGTCGCCGCCGGCAAGGCAGTTATTACTGCCACTCAGATGCTTGAGTCGATGATCCAGAATCCAGTACCGACCCGTGCTGAAGTCGGCGATGTTGCTAACGCAATTCTCGATGGCACAGACGCGGTCATGCTTTCGCAAGAAACCGCTATGGGCAAATATCCGGTGGAAGCGGTGACGATGATGACACAGATAGCAAAGAAGACTGAGAATGCCAGCATATACCGCGATCTCTTTCGCGGCATCCATGCAAGCGATGAGACTGAGACCGTTGACGCGATTGGCCGCGTGGTCGTGGACGTCGCCCATGCCACAAATGCAAAGGCCATCGTGGCCCTTTCTGAGAGCGGCTTCACCGCACGCATGATTTCGCGTTATCGACCAACACGTCCAATCATCGTCTTCACGCCACGCGTGGAGACCGCACGCCGACTGGCACTGTCCTTCGCTTGTCATCCGCTTATCGCAAGCTCGTTCGAAAACCTACTTGATGTCGTCGCTGAATCAAAACGTACTATGATTCATCAGAAGATCGCGAGTAAGCGTGACCATATTATCATTGCAGCAGGTATCCCCTTCGGAAAGGTCGGAGGAACTAACACGGTGATGGTGCAGGTACTGTGACTACCTTCCAAACTCTACACTACAGAAATGAATCACGGCCACCACAAATTTCATTATGACGAGAAGGTTCGGAGGGTCAGGCAGAATCCTGAAAAAATATTATCCGATATAGGCGTGCATGAGGGATCAGTGTTCATGGATATTGGCTGCAATGATGGATTCTTCACAATCCCTGCGGCCAGAATAGTTGGCATGCATGGTAAAGTCTACGCAACAGATACCGATGGAGATTCCATATTGAGGCTACGCAAGAAAGCTGAAGAGGAAGTTCTTAAGAACATATATACCGAGATAAAAGAAGCGGAATCTGCCGTCTTTTGCAAGGGTTGTGCGGATGTTATCTTTTATGGCACTGTTCTACATGATTTTAACGATCCTATTCAGGTGTTGAAAAACACGAAAGAAATGCTTGCCCCCAACGGAAAGCTGATTAACTTGGATTGGAAGAAGATAGCAACAAAGACGGGCCCTCCCCTCGCTATACGGTTTAGTGAAAAAGAAGCGACAGATATGATACACATGGCCGGTCTACGCGTTGTCGAAACAAAAAATCTCTCAGAAGATTTTTACATGGTTACGGCTATCCTTAATTCTTAATTAAGCGCACGCTATTTTATTTCTATAAAGTGGTCCCGTCTTGTTGAGATTAGATAGATCTCATCCGAAACAGACAATAATAATTATGGTCTTAGCACTAGTTTATGCGACTTGCCGAGACAAATATAAATGAAAGAAGCTGGATGAAAAACCATCCTGTGAAGACATAGGCGACCATGGCTAGGACGGCAGCAATATCGAATTCAGATCTATTCCCAAGACTGAGTGGTGCGAAAGAACCTGCAAATGGGCCGAGCAGCACTGCGCTAACTCCGTAAATCCAATTAACGAATCTCGAAACAGAATTCGCTCCGAATAGTTCCAGCAATATCCTAAGAATGAGAACCACTTCGACAATGCCGACAACCACATTGATAAGCCGTGCCACCAAAATTGCTGGATAATAAGACCGCTGCACTATGAGTTCTGCCATGCGTTACATTCTACCGAAGTCATAATGGAACGAGCATGAAGACGGAACAGTTTCTAGCATTACCTGGGGACACCTTCATCACCAAAGACTGTCAGCGAACCAGTGATGAGACTGTCAAGATTCAATCGATTGTTTCGACTCGCTAGAAGATAGTGATGGGTTAAACAGTGACATCTCTTTTTCCCTTATTCCTCTTTTTGACTTCCGAGACACCTTCCCTTAAACCGGTAGCTACGCCTTCCCCGAAGGCAAAAATCTTCTGCCCGGCATTCTTGAAATTCTCACTAATTCTTTGTTGACGCGGCTTTGTCTGGTTCCAAGCTCGCTCTGCTTCTTCTTTAAGACTTTCGACATGACTTGCCACGTTGAGCACTGTATTTCGAGTAGCTTTCGCTACGGCGGATTTGCGCGTTTTTTTCATATCTATTATGGTCTCATATACGCAGTGAAATAATCATGAACGAACTACCGAAAAAGAATTTCTTATCCTGGTGGACTTGATTAGTCTGTGCATCCGACACATTCCAATCCACCACCCCGCCGCAAACGGACGTAGATAAGGTCTATGCCAATGCAAGTACACAAGCCCCTTTCTATACCCAAAATCGCACCAATATAAATCTTATAATGTTTGAAAATTAGTGAGTTAGTTTGCCGCTGTTCCTGTTGCGGAGGTGCTTGGGATCGAGAATGACTAGATCGTAATCATTTCGATGTATTGATATGCGGGCAAATGCCTTGGTACCATCACTCACTGTATCCACGGCGTAACCCTTTTTCGAAAGACCTTCTGCGAGAACCTCAGCAAGTTTCTCTTCATCTTCGACAATTAATATTCTCATAAGACAATGATATCCACTTCTAGTAATTGATTACAATATACGCCTTAACACATACTAGTTTCCCCATCATGAACAAAAGATGAAGAAGACTCAGATGAATTACTTCATGTTTTTTTCATTTGCCTGCTTGCATATTTATGGTAGGGAGTGTAGAAGCATGCTTTTACGTCTTCATACTTGATCTTTTGTTATCAGTTATTCATCCAATAGCCATGGCTATGCTTCAAATAAACGCGTAACTGGCCAGAGAAGTCGCTCACGATATACGGCGCGGCTTCTCTGGCCGTAACCACATAAGTTTAAGAAAGATTTTAATCAACCACAAGTACCATTACGTCCAAGCTATTGATTAGAAAACGGCCCGTACTGAATTCGCATTCTAATTGCACCATTCATTTCCTCATGGAGATGCTACGCGGACTTTTGAATCCAAGCCGCTTCCTCGATCGGTCATTGGAACTGACCCCTTTCTTCGGACCACATCCTAGACGATTGAGTGCGTGTAATTTTACAAACTCTGACGGTGCCATCCTGAGCGCCGAGTGTATGCGAGAGTGGTTATATACCCACACATGTGTGATACACCTCTGCGATGAGTTCTCCGAAAGAGTCAAAGCGGTTCGTGTCCCCGAGATCGATTTTGAACTTATCATAGAAGCTCTCTTGGTACCCGTTCTCTCAGGGACAGCCCGGTGCACTCCGTGAGATGACAGAACCGACCCTTCCCAATATTCCGACGAATGCTCCCGCGCGGTATTCGCTCGCGTTGTCGCTGTGGAAGATGCGCGGACGAGAATACGTGAGAAGCGCATTCCGAAGAGAAGCGGTGGTTTGTTAATTTGACAATATCAATATATCATGCTATATAAAATATAGGCACGGAAGGGAAGAACCTGTCCGCGTATTGCACATTCAAAAATTGGGAGACCGGAGGTTCTCCCTCAAACTATGGATAGATAGTCCTAAATCAACGGGGGAATCCCCATAAAGGTGATGAGATGAAAAAAATCGTGTTGATGGGTACACTCGGTTTACTTTCGGTTGCAGGAGTAGCATTTGCAGGTGAGAATTGGGATCCCAACTGCGGTTGCATGCGCAACAGTCCTTCAACGGTAAATACCGTGGCTCAAGCAGTTTCCGGTTCCAAATCGACGTCAGAATCGGGCGCAGTCGGGATTGGTACGGGAGGTCCAAGCACCGCAAAAGCCTCGACTGGCAATGTGTTAAATGACATCAAAACCGGAAATGTGAAGTCGAGGAGTTCTTCGACTGCCTCGGGAAATGGAGCAATTGTTTCCTATGACTCCTTCATTCCAGTGCAAGTCCCAGTACTACCACCGACTATTGTTGCCAGTGGAGGCATAACACTGGCGAAAAGTGGTCCCTGCGGACCGCGGTTAAGAATTAAGCCATTCACTCGTAAAAAGTACGTTCCCGAATTCTTCGGACTTTACGAGAAAAGCGTCACGGTCAAATCCTTGCAGGGACAGTTCGAAGGGCTAGCAAAAAGGCCTTTCATTTACAGCAGTGTTGTTCTGCCCAAGGAATATGGCGGAGAAAAGATAAACACCGCTTTCGGTGACCAGCTATATACGACCGTTGGAAATGATGGCCAGGGCGGCGGTTCAGGTAGCGCAGCAAACTACGCCAGCAGAACGGCAGTAGGCCTAGGTGCGGCACTTTCCGCAAACAGCAGCTATGGGATTGTGGCACAAGCCGCATTGACCTGCGTCTTTGCGGAAAAAAAAGCATACCCGAAACCTTCGGTGATTGGACTCAACACGCCCAAAGTAGATGTATTAGCAACAAGTGGACAGTATCGCTTGTTCAAAATCCCGAAGGGCCCGTTCCTCTGTGGTGGGAAACAGATTCCCCACGGATATTACTGTCGCTTTGAACGAAACCACGTTAAGGTGGTCAAAAATGTTACAATGACGAAGTAACTCTTCCTTGAAGGAAGTACGGGCCCCATGCGTTTACGCA